>DATBLK010000209.1:0-8311 GCA_036555405.1 Anaeromyxobacteraceae bacterium | reverse complement strand
GGGCCGAGGCGACGAGCGTCACGTCGTGCTCGCGGTCGAGCGCGCGGCGCAGGGCCGCGCCGATGAGCGGCTCGTCGTCGACGACCAGCACCCGGCGGCGGGGCAGCGGCGGGGGCGCGGGCGGCGGCGCCGGCGCCGGGGGCTGGACCTCGGCGGCGCGGAGGAGTACGCGGACCGAGGTGCCGACGGCAGGCTCGCTCTCCACGTCGATGCGGCCGCCGAGCGACTCCACGATGTCCTTGCAGATGGAGAGCCCCAGGCCCGTGCCCATGCCCGCCGGCTTGGTCGTGTAGAAGGGCTCGAAGATGCGCCCGAGGTTCTCGGGGGGGATGCCCTGGCCGGTGTCGCGGATCTCGACGACCACCTGCCCGTCGCCGGCGGCCCGGGCCGCCACCCGGATGGCGTTCCGCTCGGCGGCGCCCTCGGGGATGGCCTGGGCCGCGTTCACGAGCAGGTTCACGAACACCTGTGCCAGCCGCGCCTCGTTGCCGAGGACCGCAGGCGCCCGGTCGAAGTCCCGCTCCAGGCGCGCCCGGTGCCGGATCTCGTTCCAGGCCATGTTGATGCAGCTCTGCAGCACCGGCCCGAGCTCCACCGGACCGCGCCGCTCCGGGGGGGCGCGAGAGAAGGTGCGCAGGTCGGCGATGATGAGCCGCATCCGCTCCGCCCCCTCGCTCGCCTCCTCGAGGGCGGCGCAGGCCTCGTCCCGGCCCGCTCCCGGCGCGGCCATCTCCGGCAGGCGCTCCGAGAGGTAGGCCAGGTTCGTCGCCAGGTAGGCGAGCGGGTTGTTGAGCTCGTGGGCCACGCCGGCGGCGAGGGCGCCCACCGAGATCATCCGGTCGGCGAGGGCGAGCTTGGCCTGCATCGCCCGCCGCTCGGTGACGTCGCGGAGCACGAGGAGGTGGCGCCCGGGCAGGATGCGGCCGACCGCCGCCCACTCGAGCCAGCGATCGCCCGACGGGAGGCGCACCGCGACCTCGCCCTCGGCGCGCCCCTGGCGCGGGTCGGGGATGCGCTCCACCGCCTCGCCGCCCCAGTGGAAGAGGTCGCCGTCGGCCAGGGAGCGGCCCACCAGCGAGTCGCGGGCCAGCCCCAGGGCCGCGGCGGCGGCGCCGTTGGCCTCGACGATGGCGCCGGCGTCGTCGGCGATCACCATGCCGTCGAGCGAGCCCTCGAAGACGGCGCGGGCCAGCCGCTCGCGCACCCGGAGCGCCGCCTCGGCGGTGAGACCCCCGGCCGCCGCCGCGATGACGTTGCCGAGCGTCTCGAGGAAGTGGACGTCCTCGACGGCGAAGGCCCGGGCGGCGCGCGACCAGGCCGCGAGCACGCCGATGGTCCGCTCCTTCCCCCGCACCGGGACCGCCAGGCCCGAGACCGCGCCGGCGGCCGCCAGCGCCTCGTCCCGGAAGCGGCCGTCGGCGGCCAGATCCGAGAACCGCACCGGCGCGCCGTGCCGCAGCGCCAGGCCGGCCACCGTGCCCTCCTCCGGGACGGGCCCGCCGTCCGGGCGCGGGGGAACGCCGGCGCCGCTGCGGAGGAGGAGACCGCCCCCCGGCAGGGCCTCGAGGTAGGCGGCCGCCTCCACCGCCAGCGCCCCGGCGGCGAGGCCGGCGGCGGCGTCGAGGAGGTCGTCGAGGGCGCCGGCGCCGAGCGCCAGCCGCGACGCGCTGGCCACCGCGGCCTGGTGGCGCAGCCGCGCGTGCATCCGGGCCTCGGCCTGGCGGCGGCGCGTCACGTCGCGATAGTGGACCAGGCGGCCCACCGGCCCGGCGCCGCCGGGGAGGCCCGGGGCGCTGGTGCGCTCCAGGGTGCGGCCGTCGCGGAGCTCGAGCTCCAGGACCGCGGTCTCGTCGGGGCTGGCGCGCTCCCGCTCCAGCGCGGCCCGGTAGGCCTCCGGGTCCCTCACCCGCGCCAGCTCCGCCGCCTCCACGGCCTCGGCGCTCGCCCCCGCGGCGACGGCGTCGCGCGGCAGCCCCCAGACGTCGAGCAGCCCCTCGCTGAGGGACAGGACCCGGCCGGCGCCGTCGAGCGCCAGGAAGCCGTCGGCCAGGGGCGGCCGCGCCGCGCCGGCCGGCTGCGCGTCGCGGAGCCGCTCCTCGTCGAGGCGCCGCCGGCTCACGTCGCGGAGGACGGCGACCGTCTCGCGCGCCTCGCCGCCGACGACGTGCGGCCGGGCGGCGAGCTCCACCCAGCGGACGCTCCCGTCGGGGAGCCGGGTGCGGAACTCCACCGCCGCGCCCTCGGCGGCCGACCGGAACGCCGCCACCGCCGGGAGGTCCTCCGGCAGGACCAGCGCCCAGGCGCTGCGCCCCACCAGCTCCTCCGGGCGCAGCCCCAGGACCTCCTCGCTCCCGGTCGCGGACCGGATCACCCCGGACGGCGAGAGGACGACGACGCAGCCGTCCACGAACTCGGCGACGACCTCGTGGACGCCGGCCTCGACTCCGGGCAGCGGGACCTGCGCCGGGCGCATCCCGTGCCGCTCCTCCAGCTCGGCGATGCGCCGCTGGAGGGTCGCGAGCTCGCGGAGGACCTGCGGTGTCGCGCGGATCGCCATTCTCGTCCCGGACGCGCCAGAGCCTAGCACCCCCGGCGCCTCGCCCCCATTCCGCCGACGGGAGGGGCGGGCCCGCCGCGCCCGGCGACCTGCTACCCTGCCGCGGTGGCGCGCGTCGTCGTCCTGGGCATCGGCAACGTCCTCATGGCCGACGACGCGGTCGGCGCCCACGTCCTCGCTCACCTGGAATCCGGGTGGCAGCTCCCGCCGGACGTCGAGGCGGTGGAGGCCGGCACGCCCGGGCCGGCGCTGCCGGGGCTCCTCCTCGGCCGCGAGGCTGCGGTGGTGGTGGACGCCGTCCGGGCGGAGGGAGCGCCGGGCGAGATCCGCGTCGTCGGGCGGGAAGCGCTCGTCGCCGGAGCGCCGGTCCTTCCGGTGAGCCCGCACGAGCCCGGGCTTCGCGAGGCCCTGCTGCGCATGGACCTCGAGGGCACGGCGCCGCGGCGGGTCGTCCTGGTGGGCGTCGTCCCGGGGGCGGTGGGGATGCGCGTCGGGCTCACCCCGCGGGTCCGCGCCGCGGTCCCCGCCGCCGTCGCCGAGGTCGTGCGCCAGCTCGCGGCGCTGGGCGCGCCGGCGCGGCCCCGCGCCGCTCCCGCGGCGCCGGACCTGTGGTGGGAGCGGGGCGCCGCCGGCCTGCGCCTCGTCGTCCGCGGCGCGGTGCAGGGCGTGGGGATGCGTCCCTTCGTCTTCCGCCTGGCGCAGGAGGAGGAGGTCGCGGGACGCGTCCGCAACGACGCCGGCGGCGTCACCGTCGAGGCCTTCGGCCCCCCGGCGTCGCTGGCGCGGTTCGCGGCCCGGCTCCGCGACGAGCGCCCGGCCGCGGCCCGCTACCGGGAGATCCGCGAGGAGGCCATCCCGCCCGAGCCGGAGGAGCGCTTCGCCATCGCCGAGAGCGAGGGGGCGGGCGACCGGCGAGTTTCCATCCCCGCCGACCTCGCCACCTGCGGCGACTGCCTGCGCGAGCTGCGGGACCCGGCCGACCGGCGCTTCCGCTACCCGTTCACGAACTGCACGAGCTGCGGGCCGCGCTTCACCATCGCGCGGGACGTCCCCTACGACCGCGCCGCCACCACCATGGCGCCCTTCGCCCTGTGCGGCGACTGCGCCCGGGAGTACCGCGACCCGGCCGACCGGCGCTTCCACGCCGAGCCGGTGGCCTGTCCGGCCTGCGGCCCGCACCTCTGGCTGGCCCGCGGCGGCGGCGCCCGGCTCGAGTGCCCGGACCCGGTGGCCGAGGCGGGCCGCGCCCTGGCCGCCGGCGCGGTGGTGGCGGTGAAGGGCATCGGCGGCTTCCACCTCGCCTGCGACGCCGGCTCCTCGGCCGCCGTCGGCGCGCTCCGCGAGCGCAAGCGCCGCGAGGAGAAGCCGCTGGCGGTGATGGTCGCGGACCTGGCCGCCGCCGAGGCGCTGGCCGAGCTCTCGGACGCGGAGCGGGCCCTCCTCGCCGGCGTCGAGCGGCCCATCGTCCTCGCCCGCCGGCGGCCCGGCGCCGCGCTGGCGCCGGAGGTGGCGCCCGACACCCCGCTCGTCGGGCTCCTCCTCCCCTACGCGCCGCTCCACCACCTCCTCCTCGAGGCGGCGGGCCGGGCGCTGGTGATGACCAGCGGCAACCTCTCGGAGGAGCCCATCGCCTACCGGAACGAGGAGGCCCTGGAGAAGCTCGGCGGCGTCGCCGACCTGTTCCTGCTCCACGACCGCGAGATCGAGACCCGCGCCGACGACTCGGTGGCCCGCGTGCTCCTGGGCCGACCCCTGCTCCTGCGCCGCGCCCGCGGCTTCGTCCCCCGCCCGGTCCCGGTCCCGCGCCCCTTCGCCGGCCCGGTGCTCGCCTGCGGCGCGCTCCTCAAGAACGCCTTCTGCGTCGGCGCCGGGGGCGAGGCCCACCTCGGCCCGCACGTCGGCGACCTCGAGAACCTCGAGACCATGGCCTCCTTCGAGTCCTCGGCGGCGCGGATGGAGCGCTTTCTCCGCGTCGAGCCCGAGCTCCTCGCCTGCGACCTGCACCCCGAGTACCTCTCGAGCCGCTACGCCCGGGAGCGCGCCGGCTCCGAGGGGCTGCGGGTCGTGGAGGTCCAGCACCACCACGCCCACGTCGTCTCCTGCCTGGCGGAGAACGGCCGCCAGGGGCCGGCGCTCGGGCTCGCCTGGGACGGGACCGGCCTCGGGACCGACGGGACCGCCTGGGGCGGCGAGCTGCTTCTCGCCGACCTCGCCGGCTTCGAGCGCCTGGCCACGCTCCGGCCGCTGCGGCTCCCCGGCGGCGACCGCGCCATCCGCGAGCCCTGGCGCGTGGCGCTGGCGATGCTCCTCGACGCCTTCGGCCCCTCGCTCGAGGGGGCGCCCCTCGAGGCCCTGCCGCTCTTCCGCGCCGTGCCACCGCGCGACCTCGAGGTGGTGCGGCGGATGGTCGCCGAGGGCGTGAACGCGCCCCTGGCGCACGGCGCCGGACGCTGGTTCGACGCGGTGGGCGCCCTCGCGCTCGGCCGGCCGCGCGCCCGGTACGAGGGGCAGGTGGCGATGGCGCTCGACGCGGCCGCGGCCGGCGACGAGCCGCCCTACCCCTTCGAGCTCGACCGCGCCTCCTCGCCCTGGCAGCTCGACCTGCGCCCCCTCGCCCGCGCCGTGGTCCGGGACCTCGCCTCCGGCGTCCCGGCGCCGCTGGTCTCGGCCCGCTTCCACGCCGCGCTGGCCGCCGGCGCGGTGGCGCTGGTGGAGGCGGCGGCGACCCTCCACCCGCGACTTCCGGTGGTGCTGACGGGCGGAGTGTTCCAGAATGTCAGGCTCGCGGAGGCGGTGGCGCGGGGGCTCGCCCCCCGCCACGAGGTGCTCCTCCACGGCGAGGCCCCGCCCGGCGACGGCGGCATCGCGCTCGGGCAGGCGCTCGTCGCCGACGCGCAGGCGCGGCGCGTCTAGGAGGACGTTGGCATGTGTCTCGGCGTTCCCGGCAAGATTCTCGAGATCGACGGGCTCGAGGCCACCGTCGACTTCTTCGGCGTGCACCGGACCCTGCGGCTCGACATCGTCGACGAGCCGGTGCAGCCCGGCGACTACGTCCTCAACCACGTCGGCTTCGCCATCCGCCGCATCCCGCCCGAGGAGGTGGGGGAGACCCTGGCCCTCTTCGAGGAGGTGCTGCGCGCCGCCGGCCAGGGCGACCTCATGGCCGACGACGTCCGCGGCGAGATGTCCGCGGCGCCGGCCGTTCCCGGGGCGGACCATGGGAAGCGCTGACCAGTTCGCGGAGCTGAAGTTCCGCGACCCGGAGCGGGCCCGGGCGCTCGCCGGGGCGCTGCGGCGCGAGGTGCTGGCGGTGGGCCGGGCCCCGGTCTCGGTCATGCACGTCTGCGGGAGCCACGAGCAGTCCATCGCCCGCTTCGGCCTGCGGGCGGTCTTCCCCCGCGAGCTTCAGGTGATCATGGGCCCGGGCTGCCCGGTGTGCGTCACCGACATGCCGGAGGTGGACGAGGCGGTGGCGCTGGCGCTCCAGGGCGTGCGCCTCGCCACCTACGGCGACATGCTGCGGGTGCCCGGGAGCTCGCGCTCGCTCGCCGACGCCCAGGCCGAAGGCGGGAAGGTCGACGTCGTCTACAGCGCCACCCAGGCGGTGGAGATCGCCGAGGCGAACCCGGCGCAGGAGCTGGTCTTCTTCGCCAGCGGCTTCGAGACCACCGCCGTCGCCACCGCGGCGGTGCTGCTGCGCGGCGTGCCCCGCAACTTCTCGGTGCTCTCGGCCCACAAGTACATCCCGCCGGCGATGGAGATCGTCGCCGAGATGCCCGACACCCGGGTCGAGGGCTTCCTCGCCGCCGGCCATGCCGCCGCCATCACCGGCTCGGCGGTCTTCGAGCCCTTCGTGGCCCGCCACCGCCTCCCGGTGGTGGTCGCCGGCTTCGAGCCGCTCGACGTGCTCGCCGCCCTGGTGAAGCTCGTGGAGCTGGTGAAGGACCGCCGCGCCGAGGTCGTGAACATGTACCCGCGGGTGGTGACCCGCCAGGGGAACCGGCCCGCCCAGGAGGCGCTCTGGAGCGTCTTCCGGCCCATCGGCGGCCGCTGGCGCGGCATCGCCCACATCCCCAACGGAAACCTGCGCCTGCGCGACGAGTGGGCCCGGGTCGACGCCCGGCGGCGCTTCGACATCCGGTCCTCGCTCCTCGCCGACGGCGCCCCGGCCGGCCTGGCGCAGAAGTGCATCTGCGGCGACATCATGGCCGGCGTGCGCCGGCCCACCGACTGCGAGCTCTTCGGCAAGGAGTGCGTGCCGGAGACCCCGGTGGGCGCCTGCATGGTCTCCTCCGAGGGGAGCTGCAAGATCTGGCACACCTACGGCGGGGTGCCGGACCTGCAGGAGGTGGGATAGGTGGCGGCCGGCGAGAAGGTGGCGCTGAAGCACGGCGCCGGCGGGCGCGCCATGCGCCGGCTCATCGAGGAGGTCTTCCTCGAGCTGGGGTCGCCGGTGGACGGCATCGGCCTCTCGGCGCTCGACGACGGCGCCGCGCTCCGGCTCGGCGACCGCTGGCTGGTCCTCACCACCGACTCGCACGTCGTCCACCCCATCTTCTTCCCCGGCGGAGACATCGGCCGGCTCGCCGTCTCCGGGACGGTGAACGACCTCGCGGTCATGGGCGCCACCGAGCCCATGGCGCTCACCTGCGCGGTGATCGTCGAGGAGGGCTTCCCGCGGGACGACCTGCTGCGCGTCCGCGACTCGATCCGCGACGCGGCCCGCGAGGCCGGGGCGCCCATCGTCACCGGCGACACCAAGGTCATGGGAAAGGGCGAGGTGGACGGCCTGATTCTCAACACCGCCGGCGTGGCCCTCGCCTCCCGGGTGGTGTCCGACGCCGGGCTCCGGCCCGGCGACCGGGTCCTGGTCACCGGCACCGTGGCCGACCACGGCTTCGCCGTCCTGACGCGGCGCCGCGACCTCCGCATCCAGGGCGACCTCCGCTCCGACGTGGCGCCGGTGAACGGCCTGGTGCGGGCCGCGCTCGCCGCCGGGGGCGACGACGTCGTCGCCATGAAGGACCCCACCCGCGGCGGCCTCGCCTCGGTGCTCCACGAGATGGCGGGGAAGGCCAGGGTCGGGATCCTCCTCGAGGAGCGGGCGGTGCCGGTGCGGACCGAGGTCCGCGCCGCCGCCGAGATCCTGGGCATCGACCCGCTGGTGGTCGCCTGCGAGGGCAAGGCGGTCATCGGCGTCCGGCCCGGCGCCGCCGGGCGGGTGCTCGAGGCGCTGCGCGGCCACCCGCTGGGGCGCGACGCGGCGGTCGTCGGCACCGCCATCGCCGAGCGGCCCGGGAACGTGATCCTCGACACCGGCTTCGGGAAGCGGCTCCTCGCCGAGATCGAGGGCGAGCCGCTGCCGCGGATATGCTGAAGCCTGCGCGTTCGATCCCGCCGGCCCCCTCCCCCGTCCCGGCGGGGGAGAGGGCTCCCTCCGGCCCCGCCGAGCCCGGGGGTGAGGGGCGCATTCCCGTCCGGAGCCCGCCGTGAGCCACATCCGCATCGACCGGGACGGCGCCGTCGCCTTCCTCACCATCGACCGCAAGGAGCGGCTGAACTCCCTCGACGTCGAGACGGCCCGCGACCTCCGGTCCGCCGGCATCAAGCTCGCCCGCGACGCCGAGGTGCGCTGCCTCGTCCTCCGCGGCGTCCCGGGCGTCTTCTGCAGCGGCGCCGACCTCAAGTACATCCGCGCCGGCGGCGACGAGAAGGACCTCGGCTACCTCTCGCCGGAGGCCCGCCCGACCTCGC
>DATBLK010000205.1:0-11220 GCA_036555405.1 Anaeromyxobacteraceae bacterium | reverse complement strand
CCGCGCCACCAGGGCGGTGGGGTTGCCGGCGCGAAGCCAGATGCGGCGCCCGAGCCCGAGACGCAGGCGGCGCCCGGGTTGCAGCGTGCCGACCCAGACGAGCTTGCCGCGCGGCCCGCCGAGCCGAACCTCGAGCCACGTGGGCGACGACGTCGCGAGGGCCAGCAGCGACGCCCGCCGCGCGGGGGCGGCCGCCGGCGGCGGGCCGATGCGGGTCGCGCCCGAGGAAGGACTGGCGGGGGCCTCGCGCGCCCGGCCCGAGGGGGTCTTGCCCGGCGAGGCCAGGGTCGCCGGCGCGCCCGCCCTCGCCGGCGTCGGGCTCGCCGCGCCCCCCGGGGCGCCGGCCGCCGGGGTCTTCCCGCGGTCGGTGGCGGGCGCGCAGGCGGCGAGCAGCCGGCGGAACTCGTCGGCGGATGCGGGCCGGTCCTGCCGGTCGGGCGAGAGCGCCCGCATGATGAGCGCCTCGAGGTCCGGGGGGATCGACATGTCCGGGCGGCGCACGCTCGGCGGCGTGGGCCGCTCCGAGAGCATCTTGCCGACCATCCCCATGGGGCTCGGCGCCGCGAACGGCAGCTTGCCGGTGACGAGCTCGTAGAGGATCACGCCCACCGAGTAGAGGTCGCTGCGCGGGTCGAGCGTCTCGCCGCGCGCCTGCTCGGGGCTCATGTAACCCGGCGTCCCCGCGACCGTCCCGGCCCGGGTGAGCCTCGGTCCGTCGGCGCCCTCGAGCAGCTTGGCGATGCCGAAGTCGACGACCTTGACGACGTCCGTCTCGTCGTGCCGCGACTCGATCATCACGTTCTGGGGCTTCAGGTCGCAGTGCAGGATGCCGAGCCCGTGGGCCTCGGTGAGCGCCGCCAGGATCTGGGACCCGATCTTCCCGACGCGGGGCGTGCCCAGCGGGAACTCCTCGGCGATGAGCCGCGCCAGGCTCCGCCCGGGGACGAGCTCCATCGCCATGAACAGCGTCCCGTCCTCGGTCTCGCCGAAGTCGATGATGGCGACGGAGTTGGGGTGGTTGAGGCGCGAGGCGGCCCGGGCCTCCCGGTGGAAGCGCTGCACCAGCGCCGGATCGGCGAGCAGCGCCCGGTTCAGCATCTTCAGGGCCACCGGCCGGTCGAGCGCGAGGTGCGTGGCCCGGTAGACCTGGCCCATGCCGCCGCGGTCGATGAGGTTGAGGACCCGGTACTTGCCGACGACGGTCTGACCCACGACGGGATCGATCTGCGGCTCGGCGACCTCGGTCGGCGCCAGGGGCCGGGCGGTTCCGCAGAACGGACAGAACGCTCCGTCGCCCGATATCTCCTTCTGGCACTTCCCGCAGGTGAACATCGACCGCCCCCTGACTGCCGTCGACGAAACGCTTTGTAGCGCTGCAGTGCGAGCAGCGCTCGTCTGCTTCCGTTGGAGCGGGAGGCGCTGCGGTCGTGACGGGGCCCGCCCGGGCGACCCCACTCGGGACGGGCCGAGGCGCCCGGGGCGCGACGACGGCGTCCCATCCGGAGCCCGCCGCGTCAGGTGGCCCGCTGCGGGGCCGCTCCGACGACGCCGTCCCGCTCCAGGGCGGCGATCTCCGCCTCCCCCATTCCCAGGACATCGCGCAGCACCTCGCGGGTGTGCTCTCCCAGGAGCGGCGGCGGGAGCTCGTGCCGCACCGGCGTCGCCGAGAGCCGCAGTGGGCTCGAGACCAGCGGCACCTTCCCGGACTCGGGATGCGGGACCTCGAGGCGCATGCCGCGGTGGCGGACCTGCGGATGGTCGAAGACCTGCGCCAGGTCGAGGATGGGGCCGCAGGGGACCTCGGCGGCGCCCAGCGCCTCGGTCCACTCCGCCGCGGTGCGCCGCGACAGGATCTCCTCGAGCGCCGGAACGAGGAGGTCGCGGTTCCGCACCCGCGCCGGGTTCGTCGCGAAGCGCTCGTCGCGCGCCAGGTCCGGCGCGCCCGCCACCCGGCACAGCCTCCGGAACTGGCCGTCGTTCCCCACCGCGAGCACGAAGGGCCCGTCCTTCGCCCGGAACACCTGGTAGGGGACGATGGTCGGGTGGGCGTTCCCCTGGCGCCGCGGCACCGCGCCGGTGACGAGGTGGTTCATCGCCATCGTCGAGGTCATCGCCACCTGGACGTCGAGGAGCGAGAGGTCGACGTGCTGCCCCTGGCCCGAGGCCTGCCGGTGCGCCAGCGCCGCGAGGACGGCCACCGCGGCGTACATCCCGGTCATGAGGTCGGCGACGGCGACGCCGACCTTCTGCGGCCCGCCGCCCGGCAGGTCGTCGCGCTCGCCGGTGACGCTCATGAGGCCGCCCATGGCCTGGATGACGAAGTCGTATCCCGGGAGGCCGGCGAGCGGGCCGTCCTGGCCGTAGCCGGTGATGGAGCAGTAGACCAGGCCGGGGTTCAGGCCGCGGAGGTCGTCCCAGGCGAGGCCGAAGCGCGCCAGCGTCCCCACCTTGTAGTTCTCGAGGAGGACGTCGCAGCGCGCCGCGAGCCGCCGCACCAGCGCCTGGCCCTCGGGTCGGGCGATGTCCACCGCCACCGACCGCTTGCCGCGGTTGGCCGCCAGGAAGTAGGCGGCCTGGCCCGTCTCCCGGCCGGCGGCGTCGCGAAGCCACGGCGGGCCCCAGCCGCGGGTGTCGTCCCCGCAGCCCGGCCGCTCGACCTTGATGACCTCGGCGCCGAGGTCGGCCAGGACCTGGCCGGCCCAGGGACCGGCGAGCACCCTCGACAGGTCGAGGACCCGGAGGTGAGAGAGTGCGCCGGCCACGCCGCGCCCCGGTCACCCTCCGAAGGTGAAGTCGACGGTCGCCTCGCCGCTCGCCGGCACGGTCACCTGCGCGGTCCTCTCCCCGAAGCGCTCGTGCCAGGCGGTCACCGTGTAGCTGCCGGCGGGGACGCCGGCGACCGCGAAGGTGCCGTCGGAGCCGGAGACGGCGGCCGGGCCGTCGGTGACGACGACGAACGCGCTCATCCAGGGGTGGACGTCGCACTTCACCTTCATCGGACCGACCTTGTCGAGCTTGCGCGCGACCCTCTGGCCCTTCAGGGGCAGCGCCACGTTGAAGGCCGTCGCCTGGCCCAGGTAGCCGTGGGAGTTGTGGAGCACCGGGTCGCTGTTCAGGATCTCGAGCGAGCTGCCCCGCGGCGCCGCCTGCACGTGGGGGAGGAAGCGGCACCTCTGCTGGTCGAGGACCACGGCCTTCGCGGCCGGCGGCGCGGGCGCGCCCCGCACGACCACGACCACGTTGGCGAGCCGCCCGTTCGAGGCGACCACCGACTCGTCCGGCACCGCGGCCCCGCAGGAGGTCTGGTCCCGGGTGATCGTCAGGGGCGCCAGGGCCGGGGCCGCGCCGGTGAGCCTCACCGCTCCCTTCACGGTCCCGGCCAGGGCCGGGGAGGCGAGGGCGAGCGCGGCCAGGGCGAGCGGACTGCGGAGCTGCATGGCGTTCCTCCTGCCGAGGGGTCCGCTGCGGGTCCTCAGGCCTTTAGCATCCACGGCGCGGGGCGACAACGGGCCGGCGCGCTCGGGGGCCGCTCAGCGCGGCGGCCCGTAGCCGTGCCGCCGGAGCAGCGCGCCGCCCTCGGGGCCGAGGAGGAAGTCGGCGAAGGCGCGCGCCAGGCCCGGCGAACGGGCGGTCGCCGGGATGACGCCGGCCTGGACGATGGGCGCGTGGCTCGAGGCAGGCACGAGGACGTGCCGCCCATCCCCGGCGAGCGGCGGCGCCAGGGCGAGCGAGAGGGGCAGCAGCGCCGCCTGCGCGTTCCCGCTGTGCGCGAACTGCGCCGCCTGCGCCGCGTTCTGGCCGAGGACGAGCCTCGGCTGCACGTGCTCGAAGACGCCCGCGGCGCGGAGCGCCTCCTCGGCGGCGACCCCGTAGGGCGCCGCCGCGGGGTTGGCGATGGCGACCTTCAGCACCCGCGGGTCGAGGAGGGCGCGGAGCCCGTCGCGCTCGAGCGCGAGCGGGGATGTCCTCGGCACCCACAGCGCCAGCCGCCCCTCGGCATAGGGGAAGGCCGAGCCGGAGGCGAGGCCGTCGGCGACGAGCTTCGCCGGCAGCGCGGCATCGGCCGAGAGGAAGAGGTCGTGCGGCGCGCCGTTCCGGATCTGGGCGTGAAACGCGCCCGAGGCCCCGTAGGTGACGCGGACCTCGACGCCAGGGTGCTTCGCCTCGAAGGCGGCGGCGATCTCGACGAGCGCGGGCTTGAGGTTGGCGGCCGCGGCGACGGCGAGGCGGTCCCGCTCCCCGGCGCCGCCGTCCCGCGGGAGCAGGACGAGCGCGAGGGCGAGGTTGATCGGGCGGAGGCGTCGCATGAACGTGGGGCGCCCGCTCGGTCCCTGGCGCCGCGGGGAAGGACGCCTCGTCTTATCGGCGGGTTTCGGCGCCGCGGCAAGGCCGCGACACCGGCAGGGCGTGACCCATCCTCCAAGGGAGCGTCGCCGGCTTCGCAAGGGAGTTGTATCTTCGCCGGAATCGACCTCGCCCTGCGCCGGAGCACGGGTGCAAGCCCCGGCGCGGGCCCTGGCGATCAACCTGGAGGGCCGCATGCGGCGACCGGCGAGCCACCTTCTGAACGCGGCGCTGCTCGCCGCGCTCCTCGTCCCGTCCGCGGGCGCGGCGAGCGGCCGGAGCGGCGACGGGCGCGACGATCGGCACGATCGCAGGGGCGGCGACCGCCACGACCGGAAGGACGACGACCGGTGCGAGCCGGAGGACGGCGACCGCTGCGAGCCCGGGGACGACTGCCACCGGCGCGTCCCGGCCTGCTGCGACACGCCGACCGGGGGGTTCCGCCTGGTGAAGCCGTGGGGCCCTCCCGGCTGCGACCCGAAGCTCGGCACCCATCGGTCGGAACGGCGCCACGGCGACCGCTGCGAGGAGGGCGGCGCCTTCGAGTGCGGGCACCACGAGAAATACTGCGAGGTCGAGGTCGAGGTGTGCTGCGGGGGCGGCACGCCGGGGCCGGCCGGGCCGACCGGGCCGCAGGGTCCCGCGGGGCCGGCGGGAGCGACCGGGGCGCAGGGGCCGGCAGGACCGACCGGAGCGCAGGGGCCGCCGGGGCCGACCGGCCCCATGGGGCTCATGGGCCCGCAGGGCCCGACCGGCGCCACCGGTCCCGCGGGAGCTGCGGGCGCCAGGGGCGCGGACGGCACGTCGGTGTTCGGCGTGTCGCTGCCGGTGGGCGACGTGAACTGCCCGTTCGGCGGAGCCAGGTTCATCTCGGCGAGCGGCGACACCTTCGCCTGCAACGGCAAGGACGGCGTCGACGGCGCCCCGGGGGCGGTGGGGCCCACGGGGGCGACCGGCGCAGCAGGTCCCGCGGGCGCGACCGGTCCCACCGGCGCCACCGGCCCGACCGGCCCGCAGGGGCCCGCGGGCACCGGCGGCGGCACGCCGGTGGCCTTCGCCTGGGGCGGAACCTGCGACTCGACGCCGGGCGAGACCTGCCCCGACCTCTCCCCGAACAAGACCTCGAGGGCCCGCGTGCTCGACCCCGGCTCCTACGTGGTTCATGCCCGGGGTACGCTCGCGGCCGTTCTGCCAGCGACGGAGACGAGCTTCGTCTGTTCGCTCATCAGCGGCGTCAGCCCGTCCCTGGTGAGCCTCCAGGACATCACCGTGTTCGTGCCCGCCTCGGCCGGCACCGTCACGAGCAGCTTCGTCTTCCTCTGGGCCGGGAGCCTTCCCGAGGCGACGCCCGTCCGCTTCTTCTGCAACGAGCCCGAGGGGTACGTCTTCTCCGTGTTCGAGGCGTCGCTGGTGGCGCTGCAGGCCACCGTCCAGTAGACGGCCCGGCTCTTCACCCGCGCCGGCCAGCAGCGCGAGGTAGGGGGCCCGCGCCGTGGACGATCCGCCCCAGGCGCTGTATCACCCCTTCCGGCGATGCCCGAGGCGCGCAAGAACGCCGTCACCGGCGAGTGGGTCATCGTCGCGCCGGAGCGGGCGCGGCGCCCCGGACCCGAAGCTCCTCCCGCTCCGCGGGAGCGCCCGCCGTGGCGCGCCGACTGCCCCTTCTGTCCGGGGAGCGAGCCGGCCACGCCCGGCGTGACCTTCTCGTTTCCGGACGGCGAGTGGCGCGTCCGCTCCTTTCCCAACCTGTTCTCGGTCCTGGCGCGCGACGGCGAGCCCTGGCGGCGCGAGGAGGGGCTGCGCCAGGCGGCGGCCGCGGTCGGGCCGCACGAGGTCGTGTGCGAGACGCGCCGCCACGACCTGTCGCTCTCCCGGCTCCCGGACGGCGAGGTGGCCGACGTCGTTCGCGCCTGGCACGCGCGCACCCTCGCCTTCAACGCCGACCCCCGCGTGGCCTTCGTGAGCCTCTTCAAGAACCACGGCCCCGGCGCCGGCGCTTCCCAGGAGCACGCCCACTCCCAGATCGTGGGCCTGCCCCTGGTGCCGGCCGTCTTCGCGCGGCGGGCCGCCCTGGCCGAGCGGCACTGCGAGGCCACCGGCGCCTGCCTGCTGTGCCGCACGCTCGAGGAGGAGCTCGAGGACGGGCGGCGCGTCGTCCAGGCGACGGCCCGCTTCGTCACCTTCGTGCCCTGGGCGGCGCTCTCCCCCTATCACCTCTGGATCTTCCCCCGCCGCCACGCGGCCGCCTTCTCCGCGGCCGGAGCCGACGAGCTCGCCGAGCTCGGGGCGCACCTCGGCGCGGTGCTCCGCAGGGTCGAGCGCGCCCTCGGCGACCCCGACTACAACCTCGTCGTCCAGTCGTCTCCGCTCGACCGCGCCGGCTCGCCGGCGCTCCACTGGTACGTCTCGGTGGTTCCGCGGACCACGCGCCAGGCCGGCTTCGAGCTGGGGACGGCCATGTACGTGAACCCTTCCCTCCCCGAGGACAGCGCCGCGCGGCTCCGCGGCGCGGGCTGACCTACCCCGGCCGGTTGGCTTCGCGCCAAATGCCCCAACCCGCGCCAGGAGCCCCATCACTCCACCGGTGGTGACGCAGGGGGCGGGTGGGGGGCCACCCCAAGGCCCCGGATTTCGGCCGGCGGCGATCGGGTGGCGAGACGCCCCGGCTCCTCCCCGGCTGCAGGCGCATCCCCTGCGGTGGCGCGACGGATGCACCCGCCCTCGCCGGGGGGTCGATCGGCATGGAGGCCTCGGCGGAACCGCTGACGCTGGCCCTGGAAGAGCTGGACCTCGCGACCGCGCTCCGCGTTCGCGAGGTGCTGGTGCGCTCGCCGGTGGGCTCCGTCGTCGAGCTCGACCTCACGGCGGCCCGCCGCTGCGAGGACGCCGCGGTGATGGTGGTCGCCGACGCGGCCATCCGCTGCCCGACCGTCCACGTCGCACTGCGCGGCCTGGCCCCGCGCCAGCTCCGGCTCCTGCAGCACCTCGGCTTCCGGGTCGCCGGCGGGGAGGTCGGCGCCCGCGCGGCCGAGGCCTCGATCGGGTTCGACGTCGGGAGGCCCACATGATCGCCAGCCCCTGCCCCTCCGAGCTGAAGCAGGCCATCAAGCTGGAGAGCCGCATCGAGGAGCAGCGCAGCCTCTTCTGCGCCCGGTACGACGGCTGCCTCGACGAGGCGGTGGAGAAGGGGTGGACGAGCTGGAGCTGCGCGCGCTGCCCGCTCTTCGCCTCCGCCGGCGCGGCCCCGCGGGCCGCCTGACCGTCGCCGCGGGGCGAGCCCTGCCGGATCGTTCCCCCCACCACGGGGGCGAGGGGGAGCGGCGGGGGTGCGCCCGCGCAGCGACGGGTATCATCGCCACATGCCCTCGACCCACGCGGCCCGGATCCGTGGCCCGCGCCGCCGATGACGCAGCGACCCAGGCTCGCGCTCGTGCTCTCCGGAGGAGGGGCTCGCGCCGCCTACCAGGCGGGCGTGCTCCTCGCGGTCGCGGAGCGGATCCCGGCGGGCGCCCCCATCCCCTTCGCCGTCCTCTGCGGGACCTCGGCCGGCGCCATCAACGCCGCGGCCCTCGCGGCCGGCTCCTTCCGCTTCGCGGACGCCGCCGAACGGCTCCGCTCCGTCTGGGCCGGTCTCCACGTCGGCGACGTCTTCCGGACCGACGCCTGGAGCCTGCTGCGGCGCGCCCTGGGCCTCGCCGGCTCGCTGGGCCGGCGGCGCCCGGCGAGCCTGCTCGACAGCGCGCCGCTGGGCGCCTTCCTGCGCCGCACCATCCGCTTCGAAGCCATCCGCGAGGCGCTCGACGCCGGGGTCATCGAGGCGCTGGCGGTCACCGCCCACGCCTACCGCAGCGGCCTCTCGGTGACCTTCTGCCAGGGGCGGGGACCGGAGGCGGCCTGGGAGCGCGCCCAGCGGGTGGGCGTGCCGGCGGCCATCGGCGTCGACCACCTCCTCGCCTCCTGCGCCATCCCGCTCGTCTTCCCGCCGGCGGCCGTGGACGGCGAGTGGTACGGCGACGGCGCCGTGCGCCAGATCGCGCCCACGGCGCCGGCCCTCCACCTCGGCGCCGACCGGATCCTCGTCGTCGGGGCCCACGGCCGGGCGCGCCACGCCGCCGCGAGCGCGCCGGGCACGCCGCCCTCGACGGCCCAGATCGGGAGCGAGGTCCTGGCCGGGATGTTCACCGATGCGCTCGGCACCGACCTCGAGAAGGTCCGGCTCGTGAACGCCGCCGTCCGGCAGATCCACCCGGCGGCGCTCCGGGAGAGCCCGGTGCCGCTGCGCGACGTCGCCCTCCTCGAGATCTCGCCGGCGGCGTCGCTCGAGGAGCTGGCCCTCGAGCACTTCCGGGACCTCCCGCGCGGGCTCCGCCTGCTCCTCCGCGGCGTCGGGGTGGGCGGCCGCGGCGGCGGGGGCCTCCTCTCCTACGTGCTCTTCGAGCCCGGCTTCTGCCGCGCCCTGCTCGACCTCGGCCGGGCCGACGCCGAGCGGCGCGGCGCCGAGATCGACGCGTTCCTCGACGGCGCGGTCTAGATTCCGCACCTCACCTGGATTGACGCTCGAGATGGGGGACGCGGGGGGAGCGTTCTCCCCCCGCCAAATCAGAGGCGCCGCAAGGCGCCGGACATCTCACAGCGGCGGCAGTGACGCTGGAGAATCGCGGGAACCGGGTGCCGCTGTGACGCGGGGCGCGGCGAACCCCGCCGGCGGGTCCGCGAGGCCCCGGGATCCCCCCCACGGCGACGGGGTGGTGCGCCGCGCCGGGGCGTACTACGCTCGGTGCGGTGGAGGACGTCGGCCTTCGAGCCTCGGGCGTCGCGCCCGCCACGCCCTGGTCGCGCTTCGCGGTCGCCGAGAGCCGCGCCCGCGCGCTCGAGCACGCGGAGCGCGTCACGCTGGGCGGAGGGCGGCCCGCCGGCCGCGGCCGGAGCGAGCGCTGCCTCTCGGACGTCCGCTGGTACCGGGCGCCGGCAGTGCGCCTCGCCGCACGCCGGGCGCCGCCGCACGCGGCGTCGAGGCCCCCGGCCGCGGAGCCGCCGGGCCCCCGGCCGCTGCACCTCGCGGTCCAGGCCTACCGGCGGGCGATGGACCTCCCGCGCGAGTAGCGCCTCCCGTCACCCGCGCCCGGTGAGCGCCGGCCGGGCCCGCTCCACGACCTCGTCGAGCCACTCGATGACGGCGCGGACGCGCGGCGTGCGCCGCAGGTCCCCGTGGACCAGCAGCCACAGCTCGTGGTTCACGGGCTCGGGCCCGTCGAGGCGCACCAGGCCCGGGTCGCCATCGGCGAGGAAGCGCGGCAGCACCGCCACCCCCACGCCGGCGCGCGCCGCGGCGAGGAGCGAGCCGGTGCTGTTGCACCGGTACACCACCCGCCGCCCGGGGCCGACGCGCTCGAGCCAGCGCTCCTGGGGGGCGCGCGCCAGGCTGTCGTCGAAGCCCATGAACGGGTCGGCGTCGAACCGCACCGGGCGGGCGGCGCCGCCGGCCAGTTCCCGCGAGGCGTAGAGCCCGTAGGCCACATCGGACATCTTGCGCGTCACCAGGCCGGCGTCGCGCGGCCGGCCCATCCGCAGCGCCAGGTCGGCCTCGCGGCGGCTGAGGTCGAAGGTGCGCTGGTCGGCCGCGACCTCGAGCACCAGCGCCGGGTGGCGAGCCCGGAGCAGCGGCAGGCCGGGCGCGATCAGGAACTGCGCCAGGTGCGAGGTGGTGGTGAGCCGGACCGAGCCCGCCGCCGCCCGGTCGCGGGCGTCGGCGTGGCGCGCCAGGGCGTGGACGTCCTCCTCGACGCGCGTCGCCAGCCCGGCCAGCTCCTCCCCGGCCGCGGTGCGGCACCAGCCCTGCGGGCCGCGCTCGAAGAGTGCGAGCCCCAGCTCCGCCTCCAGCGCCGCCACGCGGCGCGCCACGGTGTTGCGGTCGACGCCGAGCCGGGCCGCGGCCCGGGCGTGGCTCCCGGTGCGCGACAGCTCCAGGAAGAAGCGCAGGTTCTCCCAGTCGAGCCGCCCGGCGCGTTCCTGCGCGGGCCCGGCGCTCCCCTGCGCGTTTCTCGCCTCTCTCGCCATCGCTAGCTTTCCTCCGCGACGCCCGCTCCGGTCGCCGGCCGCTGGCGGGTGGGACGCGAAGGAGACTGCGATGACCTCTCGAACCGGACTCTCCGTTTCACTTCCCTCTTGGGGCGCGCTGCACGTCCGCGCGCCGGCGCCCGCCGCCGTGGCCCCGGCGCCGGCGATCACCTGGCGGCCGCGGCGCGGGCGGCTCGCCGGCGCCCGCGACCTGCTGCTGGCGTTCGCGGTGTGGACCGCCGCCTGGGCCTTCCTCGTCCTCGGCGTCCTCGCGCCCGCGGGCAGGCTGTAGCTCAGGGGAGATTCGCGAGCCGCCCCTCACCCATGAGTGAAAGCACGCCCTCGAGAGCCGTCCTCTCCCCGGCCGGTACCGGGGAGCGGGCCGACGAGCGACGCCCCGCGGCGCTATGAAGGGGCACACACTCGCCCGGAGGCTCCATGCCGCGCCCCTCCCTCGCCCTCGCCCTTCTCGCCGGCGGCGCGCTCGCCGCGCCCGGCGCCGCCGCCGAGCCAGCCGGCGCGCGCCCGGTGCACACCTACTCGGTGGTGGCCCGCGACCCGGCCACCGGAGACCTCGGGGTGGCGGTGCAGTCCCACTGGTTCTCGGTGGGCTCGCTCGTCACCTGGGCGGAGGCCGGCGTCGGCGCGGTGGCGACCCAGTCGTTCGTGGACCCGGCGTACGGGCCGCTCGGCCTCGGGCTCATGCGCGCCGGCAAGTCGGCCCGCGAGGCGCTCGACGGCCTGCTCGCCGCCGACGCCGGGCGCGACGTGCGGCAGGTGGCGATGGTGGACGCGAAGGGCCTCGTCGCCGCCCACACC
>DATBLK010000199.1:0-3374 GCA_036555405.1 Anaeromyxobacteraceae bacterium | reverse complement strand
CATGGCGCGGTCGCCGACCTGCCGGAACACCGCCAGGCTGCGCTCGTACAGTCGCCTCGCTTGCTCCGGCCGGCCCTGGGCCTCCGCGCCGATCGCGAGCGCGTTCAGGACGCGGGCCGCGCCGGCCCGGTCGCCGGCGGCGGCCCGGAGGTCGCGGCAGCGGTCCCAGGCGCGGATGGCCCGCAGGTGCTCGCCGGCCTCCTCGCAGGCGCGGGCCAGGGCCTCGGCGGCGGCGGCGTCGCGCGGGGCGAGCCGGAGCGCGTGGTCGAGGTGGAGGCGGGCCGCCGCCGGATCGGCGTGCAGGAGGAGCCGGCCCAGCGTGGCGTGGGCCCGGGCGCGCTCGGCCTCGTCGGGCGCGTAGGCGGCGAGCCGCCGGCAGGCGCGCAGCAGCGCCTCCCGGTCGCCCCGCTCGCCGAGGGCCAGGAGCGCGCGCAGGGCCGGGAGGTGGTCGCGGCGCACGGACAGCGCCACCGCGATGGCCTGGGAGAGGACGGCGGGTGCGGCGCCCTCTCCGGCCGAGAGGCAGGCGTCGGAGGCGGCCAGGGCGGAGAGCTCCTCCCCGCGGCGGGCCGCGGCGGCCGCGAGCCGGGCGAGGGACTCGGCGGCTCGCCCCGCCTCGCCGCGCGCCAGCCGCACCCGGGCCTCGGCCGCGAGCGCCGGCGCGAAGTCGGGGCGGCGCTCGGTCCAGGAGGCGGCGAGGTCGAGCGCCTCGTCGTGGAAGCGCTCGTCGGCCGAGAGCAGGCCGAGGAGCCGGGCCGCGCCGAAGGGGTGGGTCGCCGCGGTGCCCTCCGCCAGCAGCGCCTCGCGGGCCGCGGCGGCGTCGCCGGCGGCCAGGAGCGCCTCGGCGCGGGCGAAGGCGCGGGCCCCCTCCGCGGCGGAGAGGAGCTCGGGGTCGGCCGCCGGCGCCGGCTGCGCCGGGCGAGCGTCCCAGGCGAGGTGGAGGCGGGCCTGGTCGAAGCCGGCGGCGACCAGGCGGGCGCCCCGGGTGCGCGGCAGCTTCCAGCCGCGCGAGGGGAGCAGGCGGCGCAGGGCCGGGGCCAGGGGCTCGGCGACCAGCGCGGCTCCCTCCCCGCGTCCCAGGCCGGCCGCCGCCTTCACCAGGAGGAACGGGAGGACCGCCTCCGGAAGCGGGCAGGGCCCGTAGAGGCGCGGGGCGTAGGCGACGAGCGCCAGGGCCTGGTCGCCCCGGGGCTCGAGGCCGAGCTTCAGGGTGAAGCGCGGCCCACCCTCCACCGAGCCGGCGAGCTCGGCGAAGCCGGCGCGCCAGGCGATCTCGAGCCCGACCAGACCCTGGGCGGCGGCGGGGAGCCGGCCGAGCAGCGCCCGCGCCGCCTCGGCCTCGACGGCGAGCTCGAGGCGGAGGAGGTCGCAGAGGTGCTGCCGGAACTGGCTGGCGCCGGCGGAGACGTCGAAGGGGAAGGCCAGGCCGGGCACCTCGAGGAGCAGCTCCGCGAGGCGCACCCCGGGAAGGAACACCTGGTCGGCGAGCCGGACCACGGCGCGGCCGCGCTCCAGCGTCAGCTCGAAGCCCGCCGGGCGCGTGCGGGCCGCAGGGGACGGTGTCGGAGGGCCCGACGGCATGCGCCGATCCTACCGGAGCGCCCCTCCCCGGTCGCGCTCCCTGCGCCGCGGCCGGCGCGATATCGCTACCTGGCGCCTTGCGCCACCTCGGGCGTGCGGCGGTGCACGACGAAGCTCCGGTGGGTCTGGTAGTCCTCGTCCTCCCGGGCGAAGACGGTGACCACGTTGTTGCCGGGCTTCAGCGGCACGTCGGCGGCGAAGTCGATGCGGCTCGCCGCGCCGTCGGGCGCGAGCTTGAAGAACACCTTCTGGTCGTTGGCGTAGACGAAGACGTCGCGGAGCCGCGTCCGCGCGCCGGGGGCCGAGGGCGAGACCAGGGCGTGGCCCTCGACGTGGAGCTTCTCGACGTCGACCACCGGCGCGCCCTTCGCCGGATCGGGGAGGAGCGCGATGCGCGGCGGCTCGCGCTGCCACAGGGGGGTCGCCGTCCCGGCGGGGCGCGCCTGCGTGGTCCGGACCTCGCCCGCGGTCACGAAGCCGAATCGGCCCTTGGCCCACTCGACCCGCAGGGCGTCGCCGAAGCGCGCCTGGACCGGGAGGACGGCGCCCTTGCGCGCCAGCGCCAGCGGCGGCGCCTCCGCGCCCGCTCCGGCGCGGACCACCACCCGGTCGGCGGCGACCCGCACCGCCCCGCCCCCGGCCGCCGCCGCGCTCCCGTCCGGCCGCACCGGCAGGTCCAGGCGCTCCTGGGCGATCTCCTCGAGCCGCTCGTCGACCACCGCGATGCGCAGCGGGACGGCGTCCGCCTTGAGCCCCTTCTTCACCTCGAACGGCAGGAGGGCGGTCCTCGACTCGCCGGGCTTGACGGACCCGAGCACCACCCGGCCCCGCTTGATGGAGATCTTCTCGTCCCCAAGGTTCTTCAGGGTGACGTAGGTGCGCTCGCCGCTGGGGCCGTGGCCCTCGTTGCGGACGTCGACGCGCAGGGTGATCTCCTCGCCGCGCTGCACCATGCCGTCGCCGTTGCCCCCGTGGAGGTCGTCGACCTGGGCCGAGAGGGCGAAGGCGGGCCGGGGCGCCTCGACGACGTCGAGGTCGGCCAGGACGTCGGGCGGCGCGTTGCCGCCGTCGTCCTCGAAGTGGATGCGCACCACGTCGTGGCGACTGTCCATCCCCGGGGGGATCTTCACCGGAACGGTCCAGGAGCGCTTCTCGCCCGGGCGGACGAGGCCGAAGACGAACTCCCGGCGGTCGAGGAGGGGGTTCTTCTGGACCACCGACCAGGCGCGGAGCCGCCGGTAGGGGCCGTCGCCGCGGTTCTCCACCGTGACGGTCCAGGGGAGGGTCTCGCCGGCGTGGGCCTTCTTGCCGGGCGGGGGCGAGACCGCGACCACGGCGCGGGGCGCGCCCGCGGCGGCGGCGGCGCTCCAGTCGACGCCGAGGGCGCCGAGCCGCTGCTCGAGCCGCGCGGCCTCCTCGGCGCGGCGCTCGGCGACGAGGAGCTTGGCCGCCTCGAGGAGCCGCGGCCGGTCGGCGTAGGGGTGCCGGGCGAGGAGCTCCCTGGCGAATCGGATCTGGTAGTCCTCGACGACCTCGTCGGGATTGGCGTCGACGTCCTCGTCCTCCTGCTGCTCCGGGGACACCTCGGCCTCGGCGTGCGCCCGAGCCGCGGCCTCGCGGCGCTCGTCGGCCTTGAGCGCCTTGGCCACCGCGTCCTCCTTCTCGTCGAGGAGGTAGCGGAGCTCGAGCGGCGGCCGCTCCGCGGGCCGCTCGGCGCCGCGGCGCGACGCGTCCTGCGGTGAGACCGCCGCCTGGGCCGGGTTCTGGAGGTGGCGGTCGAGGTCGGCCTCGCC
>DATBLK010000198.1:0-17528 GCA_036555405.1 Anaeromyxobacteraceae bacterium | reverse complement strand
GGAACCGCTGGATCTTCGGCGGCGCCCGCGACGGCGCCCAGCCCTTCGATCCGGCCACCGGCGCCTACGCCGGAGACGCGCAGCTGCGCCAGGTCGAGATCGCCCCCGGGGTACTGGAGAGCGCCTCGGTGCGCGCCGACGTCGCCCTGGGGGTCGGGAACGTGAACGGCACCGTCGACGTCGTGGACGCGCTGAACCGCCTGGAGGCGGCCCTGACCGCCAACGACCCCGGCGCCGTCCGGGCCACGCTCGGCGACCTCCAGACGTCGGTCGACCAGATCGCCGGCGCCCGCGCCCGGGCCGGCGTGCAGATGGACTCGTTCCGCACCGCCACCCAGGCGGCCAGCGTGGCCGCCGGCGACGAGAAGACGCGCGGCGACCAGCTGGGCGAGGTGGACCTCGTCGAGTCCTCCATCCGGCTCTCCATGGCGCAGCGCGCGCTCGAGGCCTCGCTCTCGGCGAGCGCCCAGAGCTTCAAGCTCTCGCTCCTGACCTACCTGTAGCGCATGGCCGCCGACTCGCCGCTCGCCGCTCGCGTCCCGGTGGCTGCGGGAGGCGCCGAGGCGCGAGCCGCGGCGGCGGCGCTGCTGCGCTGGCGCGCCCGCGGGCTCGTCCGCCGGCTTCCCCGGCGGCTCGCGGCGGGCGCGCGCCTCTTCCCGGTGCTGCTCCACGCCAGCTTCCCGCAGCGGGCCCTGTCCGGCGAGCCGCCCGGCGTCGCCGGGATGCGCTACCGGCGCCGCTGGTCGACCGCCGCCCGCGACTTCGGCCTGCCCCCGCCCAGCGGGATGCAGCGCGGCCGCCCCCTCGTCGAGGCCGTCCTCGCCGTCCCCGCGCCCGACGGCCTCGACGTCCTGGTGCTCGCCGCCTCGGACCTCTCCCTCGACGACGCCGGGCCGGTGCAGGAGCGGATGGAGCGCGCCCAGGCGCTCCTCGCCGCGGCCGGCGCGCCGGTGCGCGCCGGGCTCTACCGGCCGGCGCGCATCGCCGGCGACGCGGTCGCCGCCCAGCGGTCCCTCGCCTTCGGCGCCCTGCTGGCCGGCCGCCTCGACGGCGAGGCCTGGCCGGCCCTGGAGGAGGGGCTGCGCCGCCCGCTGGAGGCCCGCGAGCTCGGCGCGCTCGCCGCCTCGGCCCCGACGCCCCTCGCGGCGCTGTTCCTCACCCTGCTGTCGCGGGACGCTCCGCCCGGGGCGCTGCTGGCGCTCCTCTCGATGCTGGCCGAGGGCGCGACCGCGCGCCAGCTCGCCGACGGCGACGTCTTCGTGGCGCGCTGGGCCGGGCGGGTCCCGGCGCTGCGCCGGACCGTCGAGCAGGCGCTCCGGCTGGCGCGCCGCCTCCCGGCCGGCGCCGGCGACGTCGGGGCGGCCCTGTCGCTGGCCCGCCTGCTGGCGCTCCGCTGCACCGCCGCCGTGCGGCGCGCCCGCGGCCGGTTCGACCGCGTCTCGAAGCGCTTCTGGCTGGAGGCGGTCGGCACCGGCGTGCCCCGCGCCCTCCTCCCGGCGCTCGGCGATCGCTTCCGCGCGCTGGAGCTGGCCGGGTCGCTGTCCCTCTCCCCGGCGCGGGTGGGACGGGGCTACGAGGTCCGGCTGCCCGGCGGGCAAGCGCTGGGTCGCGGCCGGGACCCGGTGCAGGCCCGGATCCGCTCCCTGGCGATCTTCGCGGCGGCGCGGGCCGCCGCCTCCGGCGCGGCGGCGGCGGACGCGGGGCTGGCGGCGGCCGACCCCACCTGGCGCGTCGTCGCCCGCCACCTGGCGCGGCCGCCCGGGCGACCGGCCCTGGTCCTGGTCGTCGAGGCCGGGGGCGGGGCCCGGCCCGGCCCCCCGTTCGACCTCCTGAACCGCGGCGCCGGGCGCGCCCTGGAGTTCGAGGGGGCGGTGGCCGTGCACCTGGCGCCGGGGCGCAGGCCCTCGGGCCGGGTCCTCTCCGCCGACGAGGCCGTGGAGACGGTGGTGCGGCGCGCCCCCTCCGCCGTGCCGCTCGAGCTCGTCGCCTCGCGCCCCGAGTCGCGGCCGGTGGCGGCGCGGCTGGCCCAGATCGCGGCCCTGCTCCGCGAGTCGGCGGGCGAGGCGGAGGTGGCGGTGGAGGCGGGCGGAAGGGTCTGGCTCAGGACCCGCAGCGGCCTGCGGCGCTACGCGCTCGACGCCTTCGCCGCCCGCCCCCGCGTCTTCGCACCCGACCCCGAGTCGCCCGACCTCTCCCTGGGCCGCTCCCGGCCCGGCCGCTGGCCGCCCTCCGCCCTCCTCCAGTGCCGGGTCACGCTGGCGCGCGGCGGCGCCGCGGTGCTCTACGCCGACGGAACGGGCGGCCACCTGCGGGAGCTGGTCCCGGTCGAGGAGCTCGAGGACCACCTGCGCGAGGCGCGCGCCATCGTCCGCGCCGCCGATCCGCCCTCGGTCCTGACGCTGCGGCTCTGCGACGAGGTCGAGCAGGAGGTCCGGCGGGCGGGCAGCGTCCGGCGCGAGGTCTCGGTGGCCGTCGGGGGCGCGCTGCCGGCCGTCGAGGTGCGGATCGGGGAGGAGTGGTTCGGGGGCCGTTCGCCGCTCGGCTGGGGGGCCGCGGCGGAGTCGTTGCTGGCCGCGCTCCCGCCGGGCTCCGAGGGCGGGATTGGCGTCAATTCGGTGACGGCCGCCGCCGGCGGCCGGCCGGCCTCGCCCCTCCTGGCGCTGTGGGCGGCCTCGGTGGCGCGCCGCCGCCTGCGGGCCCGCGTTTCCCGCGCAGCGCTCGCTTATCGGCCGGCGGCATCGCGACGATATGGGCCATGAGGGCGAACGCTAGGGTCGCCCGAACAAAGGAGACAACATGGCACTGAGCCTTCGCACCAACGTGGCGTCGTTGAACGCCCAGCGGAACCTGTACAGCACCCAGAACTCCCTCGACCAGTCGATGGCCCGCCTGTCCTCGGGCCTGCGCATCACCAGCGCCGGCGACGACGCCGCCGGGCTCGGCATCAGCGTCCGACTCGAGGCGCAGATCCGCAGCTACAACCAGGCGGCCCGGAACGCCAACGACGGCCTGTCGCTCATCCAGACGGCCGAGGCGGCGATGAACACCGCCTCGAGCATCCTCACCCGCATCCGCGAGCTGGCGATGCAGGCGGCCACCGACACGGTGGGCTCGGCGGAGCGGACCTACCTCGACAACGAGCGGGCTGCCCTGATCGCCGAGATCGACCGGAACGCGGCCACCGCGAAGTTCAACGGCGTCTCGGTGATCGCCGCCGCCGGCACCACCCTGAACTTCCAGGTCGGCATCGGCGCCACCTCCAACGACACCGTCAGCGTCGGCACGGTGGCCGGCACCTCCGCGGGCCTGGGCGTCGGCTCCCTGAGCCTGACCTCGCAGACCGCCGCCCAGGCGGCCCTGGGGGTCATCGACACCGCTCTCGACACGGTGTCCAGCCAGCGCGCCACCTTCGGCGCGGCCGGCAACCGGCTCTCGATGGCGCTCGACAACATCAAGGTGTTCTCGGAGAGCCTCTCGTCCGCGAACTCCCGCATCCGCGACGTGGACGTGGCCGAGGAGACCTCGCGGCTCGCCCGCACCCAGATCCTGGTCCAGGCCGGCGTCTCGGTCCTCGCCCAGGCCAACGTCCTGCCCCAGGTGGCGCTGAAGCTGCTCGGCTAGATCGCCGCCCGGTGAAATGAACCCGTCCCGCCCCGCGGCCGACCGGCCGCGGGGCGGTGGAGTCGAAGATGGCCGGAACCATCACCGCAGGCGGGCTGGCGTCGGGCCTCGACACCGGCGCCATCATCGAGAGCCTGGTCCAGATCGAGTCCGGCCCCCTCGCCAAGCTCAAGGCCCGCCAGGGCGCGGTGAAGCTGCAGATCTCCGCCCTGGCCGACATCGCGGCGCGCCTCGCCGCCCTGAAGAGCGCGACCCGGTCCCTCGCCGACGGCGGCGCGCTCGCCCTCTCCGCCGCCAGCGCCAACACCGCCTTCTCCGCCGCCCCGGCGAGCAGCGCGGTCGCCGGGACGTACGCGGTCGCGGTGCAGCGGCTGGCGACCAGCGCCCGCGCCCTCTCCGCCGCCTTCGCGGCCGGCGAGGTGGTCACCGGCGGCACCCTCCACGTCGCGGCCCGGGGCGCGACCTGGGACGTCGCGGTCGCCGACGGCGCCACCCTCTCCGACGTCGCCTTCGCCATCCGCCAGTCCGGCGCTCCGGTCTCGGCGGCGGTGCTGGACGACGGGACGAGCAAGTACCTCTCGCTCACCGCCAAGAGCAGCGGCTACCCGCTCGGCGGCGCCCCCGGCGACGCGCTGGCGCTCGCCTTCGACGCCACCGGGGTCGCCGGGAAGCTCCCGGCCTTCGCGGTGACGGCTCCGGTGAACGCCAGGCTGACGGTGGACGGCGTCACGTTCCAGCGGGAGTCGAACACCGTCACCGACGCCGTCCCCGGCGCGACCCTGACGCTGCGGTCGCTTAGCGCCGGGGTGGCTCCCGACGCCACCGGCGGCACGCCCGAGGGCCTGGTCCTCCAGAACGACGCGCCGTCCACGCAGTCGAGGCTGCAGACGTTCGTCGACGCCTACAACGCCGTCATGGCGCTGGTGCAGCGCCAGCTCGCCGTGACCGACAAGACCGACCGCTCGCAGACGCTGGCCGGCGACGCCTCCGTCCGCTCCCTCCAGGGACGCCTCCAGTCGCTGGTGAGCGCCGCGGTGGGCGGCCTGGGCTCCGTCCGCTCGCTCGCCGACCTGGGCGTGCGCACCGGCCGCGACGGCAGCCTCTCCATCGACTCCGCCACCCTCTCCACCGCCATCGCCGCCGACGCCGCGGCGGTGAACGACGTCTTCGCCACCGCCGGGACCGGCGTCTCCGCCCTGGCGACCTCGCTCGCAGACGCCTTCACCCGCACCGGCGACGGCCTCCTCGTCCAGCGGCAGGACGGGCTCGGGGCCCAGGTCCGGCGCATGGAGGACGAGGCCGCGGCCTTGCAGAAGCGCATCGACGCCTACCGCGCGTCGCTGGTGCGGCAGTTCACCGCGATGGAGACCATCGTGAGCCAGATGAAGGGCATCGGCTCGTTCCTCGCCAGCCAGGCGAGGTAGGTGGGAGGGTTCCCGTGAGCCACGCCCAGCGCTACGCCCAGGCCCAGGCCGAGACCGCCTCCCGCGAGCGGCTCCTGGTCCTCCTCCTCGAGGCCGCCATGCGGCAGATGCGCGCCGGCGCCGCCGCCTTCGAGTCCGGAGACGTCGCCGCCGCCAACCGCTCCCTGGCCCGGGCCGGCGACATCGTGGTCGAGCTCCGCGGCACGCTCCGGCGCAGCGTCGCCCCCGAGCTCTGCGACCGGCTCGGGGACGTCTACGCCTTCGTCTGCCAGCGCCTCCTCGACGGGAGCGCGCGGCGCCAGCCGGCGGCGGTTCGCGAGGCCGAGCGGGCCCTCGCCCCGATCGCCTCGGCCTTCGCCGAGGCGGTCGCCTCGCTCGGAGCTCCCAGGTGAGCGCCCCGGCGCTGCTCGAGGCCCTGGCGGCCGCGGCGAGGTCGCTGGAGGAGGGCGACGCCGCCGGCGCCTCCGCCGCCCTGGCCCTCGCCGAGGCGGCGGCGCACGAGCTCGACGCCGCCGGGACGCGGCTCGAGCCCGGCGACCTGGAGCGGGCCGCCTCCCTGCACGCGGCCTGCGCCGGGGCCGCGGCGCGCGCCCGCGCCCGCGTGGAATCCGACCTGCGGCGCGCCGCGAGCTCGGCGCGGGCCATCGACGCCTACCGCCGCTGACGGATCCGTCCCCGCGCCCGCCGGGCCGCCCTTCCGCCGCGGGCGAAGGCGGCGACGAAGTCGGCGAGCGCCTCCACCTCCCCCGCGCCGAAGCAGGGGAGCGCGCGCGGGGGGGGCTCGTCGGCCACCACCGCGAGGACGCGCCGGTCGCGGGCGCAGAGCCAGCCCGGGTCCACGGCGCGGCGCCGAACCTCCACCCGCGGCAGCGGCTCGGAGCGGAAGCCCTCCGCGACCACCAGGTCGCACGGCGGGAGGAGGCGGGCCATCGCCCGCGCGCCGCCCGCCGCCGGGCCGAAGAGCGCGAGCCCGCCGGGCCCCTCGATGGCCGCGGCCAGGGCGCCGGCTCGCCGGAGCCGCTCCGTGTCCCTCCCGCGCCGGTCGAGCGCGTGGGCGTGGCCGGTGTGCTTCAGGGCGCAGACGCGCAGGCCGCGGGCCCGGAGCCGCGGCAGGAGCCGGACGAGGAGGCGCGTCTTCCCGGCCCCGCTCGCGCCCGAGAAGGCGAGGATGGGCGGCGGGCCGCGCCGGCTCACGGGACGTCGTCCTCGAGAAGCCAGGCCTCGACCGCCCCGCCCTCCTCGACGGTGCCCGCGCCCTCCGGGAGGTGGAGGAGCGCGTCGGCCAGCGCCGGGCCGCGCACCTGCGCCGCGTCGCGCCCCAGGGGGCGGACGCGCCCGTCGCCCTCGAGGCGCGCCCAGAGGAAGCGCGCCCGACCGGGCCGGCCCTCGGCTCGCTCGGCGAGCGGAAGGAAGGCCCGGCGCCGCAGGGGCCGGGCCGCCCCGGCGAGGCGGAGCAGCGCCGGCCGGGCGAAGACCTCGAACGCCACCAGGCAGGCCGACGGGCTCCCGGGGAGGCCCAGCAGCGGCCGGCCCCGCGCCAGCGCGAAGAGGAAGGGCTTGCCCGGCTTCATGGGCACCCCGTGGACCCGCACCTCCCCGCCGAGGCGGGCCACCGCCGCCGGGACGTGGTCGCGGACCCCCACCGAGACGCCGCCGATGGTGACCACCGCGTCGGAGCCGGCCAGCGCGGTCCCGATGGCCTCGGCCACCGCCCCGAGGTCGTCGCCCACCGCGAGCCGCCGCACCTCCATCCCGGCGGAGGAGAGGGCCGCCGCCAGCGCGGCGCCGTTCGAGTCGGGCGTTCCGCCGCCGACCACCTCGTCGCCGGTGGCCAGCAGCGCCACCCTCGGGCGGCGGACCACCTCGACCTCGCGGACGCCCACCGCGGCGCAGAGGCCGAGCTGGCGCGCCCCGAGCCGCTCGCCTGCCGGGAGCGCCACGCCGCCGCGCGGCACGTCCTCCCCGGCGCGGCGCACGTTCTCGAGCGGCCGCGGCGCCTCGCGGAATCGCACCCGGCCCGCTTCCTCGCTGGCGAGCTCCTCGCGGACCACCGCGTCCGCGCCCTCGGGGAGGGCCGCGCCCGTGAAGACGCGGGCCGCCTCGCCGGGGGCCAGCGGCCGGGGCGGCGGCTGGCCGGCGTAGACCGTCATGGCCACGGCCAGGGGGCCCCCGCCCGCGTCGGCGCTGCGCACCGCCCATCCGTCCATCGCCGAGCAGGTGGCGGGCGGGGCCGCCACCTCCGCCAGGGCCGGTGCCGCGAGCCAGCGCCCGGCGGCCGCTCCGACCGCGAGCCGCTCCGGCGCCAGCGGCCCCACGGCGTCGAGCACGCCCTGCCGGATTCGCTCGATCCGGTCCATGCGCGGCGCATCTTGCCACGTCCGGGCCTCCGCCACGCCGCCGCCGACCGCAAACGTTGCGTACCTCCGCTCTTGATCCGGGGCAAAGCGCAAGCGGTGCGGAGAAACCCCGCCGAAACGCGGGCCTAGCTCGTGCAAGCAGACCTCGATCAAGCGCCGCACGCCCCGGGAGGCCGCCATGATCACGAACAGCCCCGTGCAGGACTGCAGCACCTGCTCGCTGGGGGTCGCGTCCCAGGGCCGCTGCCGCTTCACGCCGACGACGCGCGAGTCGGGGGCCACGCTCTGCGCCCAGGACGAGCGCCCCCGCAACGTCTGGTTCGTGAAGGAGGGCTTCGTCTCCCTCTCGGCGGTGAGCCCCCGCGGCGCCGAGCTCGTCCTGACGCTGCGCGGGCCCTACTCCCTGCTCTGCACCGAGGCGCTGCACGGCGAGTCCTCGCCCTACGAGGTCCGGGCCCTCTCGCGCGTCAAGCTCTGCGGCATCGCCGGCGAGTCGCTCAACGCCTGGGTGGGCCCGGAGCGGGGCGCGGCGCGGGTGGTGCTGGACCTCGTCCTCTCGGAGGCGAAGATGCAGCGCGACGAGGTGAACTACCGCCACGGCGATTGCCTCGCGCGCGTGGCTCGCTTCGCCCTGGCGCACGCCCGCTTCCTCGCCGACCGCCCCAACGCGGTCCGCAAGCAGGTCGTGGCGCGACTGCTCGGGATGCGGCCGGAGACCCTGTCCCGCTGCCTCACCCGGCTCGAGCGCGACGGGGTGGTCGACGCCTCGCGCGGGATGCGGGTCATCGACGCGAGGCGGCTCGCGGCCATCGCGCTCGAGGATGCGGCGGCGTAGAATCGTCCGTCGCCTTCCGGGAGATCCCATGTTCGGCCTGCGCCTCCCCGAGCTCCTCCTCATCCTCGCGGTCGTGGTCGTCCTCTTCGGCGCCAGCAAGCTCCCCCAGCTCGGGCAGGGCCTGGGCCAGGGGCTGCGGAGCCTCCGCAAGGCGCTCCGCGAGTCCCAGGAGGACGACGAGCGGCCGGCTCCGCCCTCGCCCGCCGGCCAGCCCCCGGCATCCCCGCCGCCGGCGGCGAAGAGCTGACCGGCGCTCCCCGCGCTCCGAGGACCACCCAGGGTCGTCGCGGCACCAGCTCCGGCGGGGCTCCCCCTCCCGCTCGGCCGGCGGCACGCCAGGGGTTTCCGCGGCGCGCGCCGGCGCTCCGCGGGCACGGATCTTCCAGATCGCCTCGATCCGGTCGAGAAGCCGGGCCGGAAGACCGGGGGTGGCGGATGGCAGTGGAGACCGTGGGGCTCCCCGGAGGCGAGGTCCTCCTGCGCTTCGAGGGGACCTTCGAGGCGCAGGACGCCTGGCGGGTGCGCGAGGCGCTCCGCGGCGGCGGCGCGAGGGTCGTCCTGGACTTCGGCCAGGTGCGGATCTTCCAGGACTTCGCCATCGCGCTCATCGCGCCCGATATCGCCGCCGCCGGAGACACGCCGGTGCGCGTCCGCGGCCTCGGCCTCCACCAGCGGCGAATCCTGGAGTACTTCGGGGTGACGCCCGCGCCGGCGGAGGAGCGGGCGCGCGAGGCCGAGGCGGAGGCGGAGCTGCGGCCCTGAGCGCTCAGGAGCTGCACTTCACGCAGAAGCGGACCTCGGGAAGCGCGCGGAGCCGCTGCCGCCCGATTGCGCCCCCGCAGGCCTGGCAGCTGCCGTAGGTCCCCGAGGCGATGCGGTGCAGCGCCTCGTCGATCTCGGCGAGCTCGCGGCGCTCGGCCTCGCCGCCGCCGGCCGCCGGGCGCCCGGAGGCGAAGATGCGCTCCAGCGCCGCGCGCCGGAAGTGGAGCAGCCGCTCGGCCTCGACGATTGCGACGTCCATGGTTCCCCGCGGTCCTCCCGTGCTTCATTTCAGGAGCCATGCCGCGCCACCCTGCCGTGATCGCTGGAGTTTTCACCCCTCCCAGCGCGAAAGTTGCGCCGCCCGCGACGTCCCATGCAGCTCTTGCAGCGCAGCGCCGCGGCGGGCATCGGCCCTCACCCGCTGGAGCGACCTCCACCTGGGGTGCGATCGGCGACCTCCCGGCGGCCCAGGAGGCGCCCGGCGAGCTGGGCGGCGCGCGCCGCCCAGAGGCCGAGCCGGTCGAGCAGGAACCGCTGGAGCGCCGACCGGTCTGCGAGCTCGGCCGCGAGCACCGCCCGGCCCCGGGCCACGTGGCGCTCGATCCAGCGCGCCGCCTCCCGCGCCGGCGCTCCCCGGGCCTCGAGGAGGACCTCGAGGTTCGCGAGCGAGAGCGGGTCGAGGTTGAAGCTGCCGAGCAGCAGCCGGCGGCCGTCGACCACCGCCACCTTGGCGTGGAGGATGCTGCGCTCCCACTCGACGATGCGGACGCCGGCGCGCAGCAGTCCCCCGTAGAGGCGCACGGTGGCGGAGCGGGCGAAGGGAACGTCGCTCCTGCCCGCGAGGAGGAGCGTGACCGCGACCCCGCGCCGCGAGGCGGCGGTGATGGTGCGCACCAGCCGGCGGTCGGGCAGGAAATAGGCGTGCGCCACCAGCACCGCGTGCCGCGCCGCCCCCACCGCCTTGAGGTAGCGCCGGCGAAGGCGCCGCCCGCCGCCCAGCCCGGAGAGGAGGATGCGCACCGGGCCGCGCGGCGGCGGCGCCCGCTGGCCCTCGAGCCGGCGGGCGAGCCAGGCGCAGGCGGGGCCGCGGATCTCGGCGGCGAGGTCGGCCCAGGGAGCGCCCTCTCCCCCGCCCGCGTACTCGTCGCCGATGTTGATCCCCCCCAGGAAGGCGACCTCGCCGTCCACGATCAGCACCTTGCGGTGGTTGCGGCGCAGCCTCCCCACGAGCAGCGCCAGGAGCGGGTTGTAGATGCTCACCTCGACGCCGGCCGCGCCGAGCCTGGCCTGCGCGGCCCGGCCGTCGAGGGCCGACCCCACGCCGTCGAGCACGACCCGCACGCGGACGCCGCGCCGCGCCGCCGCCGCCAGCGCCTCCTCGAAGCGCTCGCCGGTGGCGTCGAGCGCGAAGGAGTACACCTCCAGGTGCACGGAGGCGCGCGCCGCCTCCAGCGCGGCCAGCATCCGCGGATAGGCCTCGGGGCCGCCGTCGAGGATGCGGACCCGGTGCGTCCCGGCGGCCCCTCCGTCGAGCATGCCCGGAGCCTACCCGACCGGAGGTGCCGGCACCTGACTCCGGGGGTCGACTTGTGGCAGCATCGGCCGCGGGAGAACGCGACCATGGGCGAGCCACAGGAAGGGGGCATTCGCGTCATCACCGTGGGCGACTTCATGACCCGCGACCTGGTCACGGTGAAGCCGGCCGACGACCTGGCGCTCGCCGAGTCGATCCTGCGCCTCGGCGGAATCCGCCACCTCCCGGTCGTCGAGGAGGGCCGGCTCGCAGGCCTGGTCACGCAGCGCGACATCCTGCGCTCGGCGGCGGTCCGGAGCCACCGGACCACGCTCGCCAGCGACATCATGGTCCGGGAGGTGGTGACGGCGCGCCCCTCCACCTCGCTCGTCGAGGCGGCGCGAATCATGCTGGCGCGGAAGTTCGGCTGCCTTCCGGTGGTGGAGGAGGACGGGCGGCTGGTGGGCATCATCACCGAGTCCGATTTCGTTCGCTTCGCCGCCGACATGGTGCAGGACCTGGACATGGTCGCCGAGGCTGTGAGCGCGGGAACGCGCGCCTGACGGAGGCGAGGGCCGGGCCCGGTGGTCGAATCGGGTCCCGCCCGAGCCCATGGATCGCGAAGACGATGGCGGAAACCCTGCTCGACGAGCTCAAGCGCTACGTCGGTTGGAGCGCGGAGGACGAGCGGGCGCTGCGCGCCCTCCACGTCCCGACGGCCCCCCGCTTCGCGGACATCGCCGAGACCTTCTACGAGACCATCCTCCGGCACGACGGCGCGCGCCAGTCGCTCGTCGGCGGCGAGACCCGCGTCGGCAGCCTGAAGGTCACCCTGCAGGGCTGGCTCCACACGCTCCTCTCCGGCCCCTGGGACGAGGCGTACTTCGAGGCGCGGTGCCGCATCGGCCGCGTCCACGTCCGGATCGGGCTTCCCCAGCACTACATGTTCGGCGCCATGAACGTGGTGCGGCGCGAGCTGAACCAGGTCGTCGACGAGGAGCTGGCCTCCGACCCCGCGGCCCGGGGCGCGGCGCGCCGAGCGGTGGGGCGGGTCCTGGATCTGGAGCTGGCGGTGATGCTCCACACCTACCGCGAGGACCTCCTGGCCCAGCAGGCGCGGCAGGAGCGGCTCGCCACCTTCGGGCAGCTGGTGGCCTCCATCGGCCACGACCTGCGCAACCCCCTCAGCGTCATCGAGACCTCGCTCTACATCCTCCGCGCGCGCGTCGGGGGGGACGAGCGCGCCCACAAGCACCTGGGGCGCATCGACCAGCAGCTCGCGGTCGCGAACGGGATCATCACCAGCCTCCTCGACATCGTCCGGAACCGCCCCCTGGCGCGCGAGCCCGTCCGGATCGAGCAGGTGGTCCGGCTGGCGGCCGAGGCGGTGGCCCGCCCCGGCGCCGTGTCGCTCGAGGAGCTGGGGCTGGTCGGCCTCCCGGCGGTCCCGGGAGACGCGGGGCAGCTCCGCCAGGTCTTCGTGAACCTCCTCGACAACGCCTTCCAGGCCGCCTCGCCGTCCGGGAACGTCTGGGTGCGCGGGCAGCTCGCCGACGCCGCGGTGGAGGTGGCGGTCGAGGACGACGGGCCCGGCGTCGACGAGGGCACGCGCCGGAGGCTCTTCGAGCCCCTCATCACCACCCGGGAGCACGGCGTGGGGCTGGGGCTGGCGCTGGTGAAGCGCATCGTCGAGCGCCACGGCGGCACGGTGGCCTACGACGCCCGCGCCGGCGGGGGCGCCCGGTTCACGGTGCGCCTGCCGGCCCAGGAACGGCCGTGAACCGGCACTACCTCATCGTCGACGACAACCGGGCCTTCGCCGAGAACGTCGGCGAGATCGTGCGAGACCTGGGAGACGAGGTCTCGGTGGTCGACGGGGCCCAGCGGGCGCTGCAGCTCGTCCGGCTCAAGCGCTACCACGCGGTGGTGAGCGACATGCGGATGCCGCTCATGGGCGGGGCGGAGCTCATCCGCGAGATCCGGCAGGTCGACCCCGGGCTGCCGGCCATCGTCGTCACCGCGCACGTCGGCGACGCCGACCTGGAGGCGGCGCGGCGCGAGGGGCTCCTCGCCACCCTCTCCAAGCCGGTGCCCATCGGCCAGCTCCTCGACCTCCTCGGGGCCGCCCGCCGCGACGGGCTGGCGGTGATCGTGGAGGACGACGCGCGCCTCTCCGACAACCTCTGCGAGGCGCTGCGGGGCCGCGGCTTCGCCGCCGTCACCGCCGGCTCGGTGCTGGAGACCGAGGCCCTGGCCCCGCTTCGCCCCTTCGCCGCCGTCGCCGACCTCCGCGTGCCCGGCGGCCCGGCGGGCGAGGCGATGCGGCGGCTCGCCGGCCGGTTCCCCGGCCTCCCCATCCTCGCCATCACCGGATACGGGGACGCCCCTCCGGTCCCGTGCGAGGTCCTGCTGCACAAGCCCTTCGACACCGGCGCGCTCCTCGCCGCCCTGGAGCGCTGCCACGGGCGGGCCGGCGCGCCGGCGGGCCTGGCGTGACCCCCGCCGCCAAGCGGCCGCGCCTCCTGGTGGTCGACGACAACGCCGGCCTCGTCGAGAACCTGAAGGAGATCCTGGACGACGCCGGCTACGCGGCCCAGGGCGCCGGCAGCTGCGCCCGCGCCCTGGAGGCGGCGCGCGACGGCTTCGACGTCGCCCTGGTGGACCTCCGCCTCCCCGACGGCGACGGAACGGCGCTGGCTCCGCAGCTGAAGGAGCTCTCTCCCGACAGCGAGGTGGTGCTGCTCACCGGGTTCGCGACCCTCGAGTCGGCGGTGGCCGCGGTGCGGGCCGGCGCCTGTGCCTATCTCGTGAAGCCCTGCGCCACCCAGGAGCTCCTCGTCACCGTGGAGCAGGCGATGCGCCAGGTCCGCCTCCACCACGAGAAGCGCGAGCTGGCGCGCCGCGCCCAGGTGGCGGAGAAGCTGGCGGCGGTGGGGACCATGACCGCCGGCCTCTCCCACGAGATCCGCAACCCGCTGAACGCAGCCTCCCTCCAGCTCTCGGTGCTGGACCGGCGCGTCCAGAGGCTCTCCCGCGACGCCCAGGGTCCGCTCCTCGAGCCGCTGCACCTCGTCCGCGACGAGATCCGCCGCCTCGACCACATCCTCGAGGACTTCCTCCAGTTCGCCCGGCCGCGCGAGTTCGTGCCGCGCCCGGTGGACCTGCCGGCGGTGCTGGCCCGGGTACTCGACCTCCTGGAGGGAGAGGCGGAGCGCCGCGGCCTCTCGGTCCGGCGGGACCTCCGGCAGGTTCCGGCCGTGGCCGGGGACGAGGAGCGCCTCCGCCAGGTGGTGATGAACCTCGCCCTGAACGCGCTCGACGCCATGTCCCGGGGCGGTGCGCTCGAGATCTCCTGTCGCCTCGACGACCCCGAGGCGCCGGAGGTCTCGGTCTTCGTCGACGACTCGGGGCCGGGCGTGCCGCGCGACATCCGCCACCGGGTCTTCGAGCCCTTCTTCACCACCAAGGCCGCGGGTTCCGGGCTCGGCCTCTCCATCGTCCACGCCATCGTCGCCCAGCACGGCGGGACCATCGAGGTGGACGACGCGCCCTCCGGCGGGGCCCGCTTCGCCCTCCGCCTTCCCCGGGCCTGACCCGCCTACTCGGGCTCCGCGTCGGGAGCGCTCCCGCCGGCGGCGGCGCGGGTCTCGCCGTTCCCGTGGGCGTACTCCTTGAGCCGGTACTGGATCTTCCGGACGCTGATCCCCAGGATCTCGGCGGCGCGGGACGTCGAGCCGCCCACCATCTCCAGGGTCCGCAGGATGGCCTCGCGCTCGATCTCGTAGAGCCTGGCGCCGGGGATGAGGGCGCCCGCCGCCCGCTCCCGCGGGCGGGGGCCGCGCAGGCTCGGCGGCAGGTCGTCGGCGGTGAGCTCCGGCCCCTTCGCCAGCACCACCGCACGCTCCACCACGTTCTCGAGCTCGCGCACGTTGCCGGGCCAGTCGTGCGCCAGGAGCGCGTTCAGCGTCCCCGGCGCCAGCCCGCGGAGCTCCTTGGCGTAGGCCTTGCCGTACTTCTCGACGAAGTGGGACACGAGCGCGGGGACGTCGCCCTTGCGCTGCCGCAGCGGCGGGAGCGTCACCGCCACCACGTTCAGGCGGTAGAAGAGGTCCTCGCGGAACTTCCCGGCCTTCACCTCGGCCGCCAGGTCCCGGTTCGTGGCGGCGACGAGCCGGACGTCCACCTTCAGCGTCTGCGTCCCGCCCACCCGCTCGAACTCCCTCTGCTGGAGGACGCGCAGCAGCTTGATCTGCGTCGAGAGCGAGATGTCGCCGATCTCGTCGAGGAACAGGGTGCCGCCGTCGGCGAGCTCGAAGCGCCCCTCCTTGCGGCCGATGGCGCCGGTGAAGGCCCCCTTCTCGTGCCCGAAGAGCTCGCTCTCGAGCAGGGTCTCGGAGAGCGCGGCGCAGTTCACCTTCACGAAGGGCTGGTCGCGGCGAGGCGACTCCTCGTGGAGCGCCTGGGCGATGAGCTCCTTGCCGGTGCCCGACTCGCCGAGGATCAGCACCGTGGCCCGGGTGGGCGCGGCCCGCTTCACCACCTCGTAGACCGCCTGCAGCTCGGGCGCGTCGCCGACGATGTTGTGGAAGCGGTAGCGCTCGCGCACCCGCTCGCGGAGGTTCTGGGTGTCGCGCTGGAGGCGCAGCTTCTCCAGGGCCTTCTCCAGCACCACCAGCACCGCGTTCACGTCGAGGGGCTTCACCAGGTAGTTCTCGGCGCCGGCCCGCATCGCCTCGACGGCCGCCTCCACCGACGCGAAGGCGGTCATCATGACGAAGACCGCGTCGGAGCCCTGCTCGCGCGCCGCCTTCAGCAGGGTGATGCCGTCCATCCGCGGCATCCGCACGTCGGCGAGCACCGCCGCGGGCGCGAACCCGGGGAGCAACGCCAGGGCCTCCTCGCCGTCCGCCGCCTCGGCGATCTCGTACCCCTCCTCGCCGAGGATGGTGCGCAGGGCCACGCGGGCGTTCTGCTCGTCGTCGACGACGAGGATGCGCTCCCGGGGCATGCGCGGGTTCGCCCTGGGTCCGCTCATGCACGCTCCGTTGCAGCCCCCCGCCCCGTGCGGCGGACCTTACCATCTCCGGGACGCGCCGTGGGAGCGGGGCCGCTCCGGTCCGCCCCGCTCACCGCAGCTCCAGCGGCGGCACCTCGTCGAGGCGCCCGAGGCGGTCGTACGGCCGCCAGCGGAACCGCGCCCCCAGGGCCTCGGCGGCCCGGCGGCACTCCGCCTCGGAAAGGCCGGGCAGGGCCACGCAGCTCGCGGCGACGTCGGGGATGCAGCGGACCGAGCTGCGCACGAACTCCCGCACCGCCTCCCAGGCGGCCTCGCCGTGGGGGCTGGGGCAGATGCGCGCGTAGGTGGCGGCGTCGGCGGCGTTCAGCGACACGCTCACCGCGTCGAGACCGGCCCGGGCGAGCTCGGGCGGGACGTCGCGCCCCTCCCGGACGCTCGCGAGGCCGTCGGTGTCGACGCGCACCCGGCCCACGCCGGCCGCCTTCAGCCGGCGCGTGAGGTCGAGGAGCACGTCGAGGCGGCGCGTCGGCTCCCCGAAGCCGGTGAACACGACCTCGGAGCGGCCCGCCAGCCCGGCGGCTCGCGCCGCCTCCCACACCGCGCCGGCGGCCGGCGCGGAGGCGAGCCTGAGGTCGAAGCCGGCCAGCGTGAAGTCGCCGTCGCGGATCTTGGGACAGAAGACGCAGGCCAGCGTGCAGGCGCTGGTGATGTTCAGGTAGAGGGCGTCGCCCAGCGGGTAGGCGAGGACGGGCGCGGGGACCGGGGCGCGGGGCACGCCGTGGTGATAGGCCGGAACCCGGTGGCGCGCCAGCTTCGGTTCGCCCTCAGCCGGCGAGGGCCCGCCGGATCGCCGGGCCCCCCGCCAGGTCGACGAGGTCGCCCAGGGCGCCGCTGCGCGCGTCGACGAGCCGGGCCAGGGGCGTGGCGAAGGTCTCCGGGCTGCGGGCCGGACTGGTGACGCGGGCGCAGCGTCCGTCCTCGAGCTCGACCAGCGTGGCCGGCGGGTAGCGGCCCAGCGCGTTCACGAAGAGCTGCGCCAGCACCGGGTGGTAGAGGGAGCCCGCGGCCAGGGACATCGCCGAGAGAACGTCCGCCGCCGCAACCCGGGTGCCGTAGACGCGGAGGAAGCTGGCGTAGTCCTCGGCGAGGCGCAGGAGCGAGCCCACCAGCGACGGCGTCCCGCGCGGCTCGGCGTGACCGCGGTGGTGATCGAGGACCGCCCGCAGGCGCCGGAGCTTGGCGTCGCTGAAGCCGCGCTGGCGGAGCAGCGCGCGCGCGCCCTCCCCGGGGTGCCGCGCCAGGCCCTCGGGTCCGGCGAGGGCCGAATCGCCGCCCATGACGGCGTAGCCGACGTCGTGCACCAGGGCGGCCACGCCCAGGTCCTGGAGGACGGCCCGCGGCAGGCCCAGCGCGTCGCCGAGGAGCAGCGCGTGGAGGGCCACCGAGAGCGCGTGCTCGTGGCGGGGGAAGCTCGTCACCCAGGCGTCCCAGAGAGCGGGGCCGGAGGCGCCGATCTCCAGCATCTCCACCACCGCGCGGCGCAGGGGCAGCGGGCTGAACACCCGGCCGGTGGAGGCGGACTCCCAGGCCAGCGCCGACAGCTCCAGGGCCCGCCGCAGGGCCGCCGCCGGGTCGACGCGCCCGTCCTCGACGTCCTCCGAGGTGCGGAAGCGGTACACCCCCTGGAGCTCGAGGCCGGAGACGCCGGCGGCCGTGAGGCGCGCCTGCAGGGCGGTGCGCGGGTGCGGCTCCGCCGGCGCCGAGGCGAGCCCCGCCACCATCTGCCGGACCTGCCAGTCCTCGAGCGACGACTGGAACACCATCCCGCCGACGTTGTGGCGGCGGAGCTCGCCGCCGAGCTCCGGCAGCCCGGGCCGCCCCTCGGCCCGCAGCCGCATCTCGTTCGCGAAGACCTGGTCCTCGACCGCGACCAGGTGAACCACCCCCACCATCCCCTCGAGCCTCTGCAGCGCCCGGGTGAACTCGGCCACCGGGACGT
>DATBLK010000195.1:0-6122 GCA_036555405.1 Anaeromyxobacteraceae bacterium | reverse complement strand
GCCGGGTCGCTCTGGGCGCACCAGAGCTGGGGTCGGTACTGGGGCTGGGACCCCATCGAGACCAGCGCCCTCGTCACCTGGATCGGCTTCGGCGTCATCCTCCACTTCCGCGTGCTCCACCGCTGGAGCGGCGTGCGGATGGCCTGGCTCACCTTCGCCGGCCTGGCGATGGCGATGGTGACGCTCTACGTGGTGGCCGTCGTCGTCCCCACCATCCACAACTCGTACATGGTGAGGTAGTCGCGGGGCCCAGGGGCCGCGGGCTAGATCGCCTGGATCTGGATTCCCGCCACGACCGTGGGGCCGAGCTTCTGCTCGCCGAACAGCGACTGGTACACGGGCACCTGGCCGCGGACGAAGACCCACAGGCCGCCGGCGGCGTTCAGGTAGACGGCCGGGGCGAGCGCCATCGCCGTGCCGCCGGTGTTCTCCACCGCCAGGCCGTCCTCGCGGTCGACGCCAGCGCGCCGGCCGTCGAGGCCGAGGTCGAGCGCCAGGCGGCGTACCGGCCGCCACTGACCGTGAAGGCTCCAGTGGAGCGACGAGCCGTAGCGGTAGTGGCGAGCGCTCTCGGTCCGCACCCGGCCCGAGAGGCTCGCGAAGGCGAGCCAGTCGCCCTGCTCGAATCGGTAGTGAAGGCCGGCGAAGGGCCCCCAGGCGCCGGTGCCGGGCTGCCCGTGCTCGTCCACCCGGGCACCGGCGGCCTGGGCGTCGTTCTGCCCGGTGGGGAGGGAGCTCCCCAGGGAGACCGCGACCTCGCTCGAGCGCCGCAGGCCGGGCTGGGACGACTCCCAGAGCGCCAGGCGCCCCGCCACCTCCACGTCGCCGAGGCCGGTGACGTTCGAGGTCTCCATGTCCATCCCCGGGGCCACCATGCGCATCGTCTTCGTCACCACCGGGACGGTGACCACGAGGCCGAAGCGCTCCACCGGGCGCCAGACCGCGTTCGCGCGGTAGCTCACCTGCGTGAGCTCGTCGGTCGAGCCGGGCGTCCCCTCGGTGCCGGCCTCGACGCGCAGCGCCTCGACGTCGAGCGAGAGCCGGAGCTGGCCGCCGATGGCGGCCGGGTCGCTGGCGGCGAGGAGCGGGTCGCCGCAGGCGCACACCGAGCAGGCGCGGGCGTCGGGCGCGGCGGCGAGCAGCGTGGCGGCGAGGAGGGCGGAGGGGGCGGATCGCATGCGTGCACCTCGGTCGAAGCGGAGTCTAGCCCTAGTCTAGCCCGGAGCCCGCGGGATTCCCCTGTCAGACCCACCGGGTACGTTCCTTCCATGCGACGGCTGCTCACCCTGGACCTCGAGACCATCCCCGACGAGGCGCTGGTCTCGGCGGTGGGCGAGCCCGGCAAGCCCTACGACGAGCAGCTCTCGCGGCTCCTCGCCGCGCGGCGGGTGCAGAGCGGCGGGAAGAGCGACTTCCTGCCCCTGCCGTACCACAGGCCGGTGGCCGCCTGCTGGCTCGAGGCCGAGGAGATCGGCGCCACGGTCCGGCTCCTGGACCTCGGGCGCTGGACCGACGAGGGGGACGACGAGGCCGCGTTCCTGTCCCGGACCTGGGAGCGGCTCGAGGGGCGCACCCTCGTCACCTTCCACGGGCGCGGCTTCGACCTCCCGGTGCTGGAGCTCCGCTCGCTGAAGCTCGGCGTCCCGGCGCCGGTGCACTTCGCCGGGGGGCGCGGGCCGGAGCGGCACGTCGACCTGTACGAGGCGCTCTCGCGCGGGGGAAGCTCGCCGGCGCCGCTCGACCTCTACGCCAAGCTCGTCGGCCTCCCGGGCAAGGAGGACACCGCCGGCAAGGACGTGCCCCGGCTGCACGCGCAGCGGGCCTTCGACCGCATCGCCGCCTACTGCATGACCGACGTCGTCCAGACCTTCCTGCTCTTCCTGCGCTGGCGCCTCCTCGAGGGCGCCCTCACCGCCCAGGGATACGCGCAGAGCGTCGGCGCGGCGCGGGCCCGCCTGCAGGCGCTCTTCGCCGAGCGGCTCCGGCCGGGCGAGCGAGCCCTGCTCGACGCCTTCCTGGAGCGCTGCGAGGGCTTCTTCGCGGATGCGGCGCAGCCTCCGCTGCGGCGAGCGCTCTAGCGCAGCGCCAGGACGCGCCCCCTCACCCCGCGCGGCCTCGTCCCACGGACCGGCGACCTGCCTCGGGTCGCCGGTGACCCGGCCGGGAGTGCGAGGAATACCGGGAGCATGGCCTGGCACCTCGCTCGCAGTGGAGGCCGGGAATGGTGCCCGTCCCCCACGGCGCGCTCGCAGACGTCATCCGGAACCTCTCGGCGGAGCGGTCGCCGGCCTGCCTCATCGACGCGGGCGGGCAGTTCCTCTTCGCCAACGACGCCTTCGAGAGCACCGCCGCCCCCGCGGCCGCCGAGGCGCTGCCGCTGGTGGGGACGAGCTGGCTCGACCGCTTCGCCGGCGAGGAGCAGCGCCGCCTCCACGCCGAGCTCCTCTTCCGGGCGCTGCGGCCGGCGCCGGGCGGGCGCCCCCGGCCCGTGGTCCTGGTCGTCGAGGCCAACACGCCCACCGCCGCCGTGCTCGTCCAGATCCGGATGGCGCCGGTCCTCCTCGAGGGCGGGCCGGTGGCGGTCGCCATCACCCACACCGCCGTGCGGGAGCGGCCCATCGACGAGGTCTACCCGGTGGTGGACCGGCCCCCCGACTCCTACCGCGACGCCGGCGGCGCCCTGGCGCTGTGCGACTGCTGCCGCCGGGTCCGCGACCCGGCCGATCCGGAGCGCTGGGACCTCGTCCCGGGGCTGGTGGAGCGCGCGCCGCCGGACGCGGCGCACGTCCTCTGCGGCCTCTGCCGCGAGCTGCACTACGGGCAGCCGCCGGCGGAAGCGGTCTGAGCGACCGCCCCACACCCTGCCCCTCTCCCCCGGCAGTCCCTCAGCGCCGGCGCGCGGCGCGCTTGGCGCGGCGCTTGCGCTTCATCGAGCGGGCGCGATTGGCGCGGGCCCCGGCGCGCTTCACCTTGCTGCGGTTCGCGTTCTTGCGCTTCGAGCGGGCCATCCCCATCCTCCTTCGCCGCCGCGGCGGCGCCGTCACACCAGCCAGTCCTTCTCCCTCATCTTCCGCGGCAGGTACTCCTCGGTGATGAAGCTGATGCCCCGCCGCGACAGCGCCTCGAGCTCGAACTTCAGGCCGGACCGGGTCATCTCCTGGATCTCCCGCTGCCAGCGCTCGGCCTTGAACCAGGGGTAGGCGAGCATCTGCCGGGCGCGGCCGTGGTCCTGGTCGTTCATCTGGATGGCGACGTTGGCCGGCAGCTTGTACTTCGCCTTGTCGAACGACGACAGCCCCACGAAGCGGGCCTCGGGCACCGCCATCCTCATCGACTCGTAGGCGAGGTTGATGGAGCCCTGCTTCAGCACCGAGTAGATGTAGAGGCCCCAGGGGTCGTTGTCGACGAGCACGTAGACCGGCAGGCCGAGCTCGGCGTGCAGCCTCTGGACGAGGCGCCGCACCCCCCGGGGCGGCTGGCCCTGGCCGTGGATGAGCAGGCACTTCTCGCGCTGCCAGAACCTGTCCTCGTTGAACCTGCGCCAGATCGCGTCCTTCTCGACCAGCAGCACGTACTTCGCCTCCTGCTTCCCGAACTGGATGACGTGCTCCTCCACGATCGACGGCACGCCCCAGCCGCCGGAGCCCATGCGGCGCAGGTCGATGGTGTCGCCCGAGTCGCGGATGGTCATCGGGCCGACCATCGAGCCGACGCCCTTCGCGAAGAGGTGCAGCTCCTCGCGCAGGGTGTCGATGGCGACCTCGAGGTCCTCGATGATGGGGTCCGACTCGTCCTGCTCCTCGAAGGTGTTCTGCCTCGTGTCCCCCAGGGCGTGCTTCGTCATGTAGTAGAGGTCGCGGATGCTGGTCGTCTTGCCGGAGTCGATCAGCTCCCGGCAGGCGTCCGACACCAGGAACGTCTGCATGAACTTCTTCGCCATCGCCACGTTGAAGAAGTAGCGCTTCTGCTTCTGGCTCCCGAGCTCGATGAGCCGCCGGCGCTCGTTGAACTTCACGTTGGCGAGCGAGCGGACCGGGATCTCGACGAAGGGGTTCTTCCCGCCCCTGGCCGCCCGGAGCACCGACTCCGCCAGCTTCTCGATCTTTCCGACGGTCCTCTTGTCCGCTGCGTCGAGCCGCGCCATGGCTTACTCCTGCTCCTCCACGGCCCGGCGAGGCCGTTTCGCGACCTGCTTCGACTGCTCCTCGAGCGCCGCGTCCTGTGCCGCCAGCTCCTGCTGGGTCACCTTGTCGGCGAGGCGCAGGAGCTCGCGCTTGATGGGATCGGGGCTGCGCTTCGTGATCTTCCCGATGGCCTGCGCCACCTCCTCGATGTAGAGCTCGAAGATCGAGCGGCGCTGGGCCTGGTAGTCGGCGTGCTGCCGCCGGCGGATGTGGGCGGCGAGCTTGCGCCCGCACTCCTGTGCGGCGAGCTGGATCTCCCGGAGGATCTCGGGGTAGTGGGCCACCGCCTCCTTCGACTCGCTCGTGAAGGGAACCCAGACGCTGGCGACGTGCACCAGGAGCGCCATGGGCCCGACCGGCAGCGAGCCGCGGGGCTGGGAGAGCAGGTAGTTCCGCCAGTCGGTCTTCACCACCGCCTCGGTGATCCCGCAGGCGCCGCGCTGGAAGAGCAGCGGCACGCGGTTCGCGAAGCGGAAGAGCTCGATGGGCTTGTCGGCCGGCCAGCTCCCGCCGTGGGCCAGCCCCACCTCCACCTGGAACGGATTGCCGCGGTAGACCCTGGGGGGCCGCGTCACCGTGGCGATGAAGTAGTCGTGTCCCTTGATCTTCTCGACGCCCGGCTCCGGCGGCAGCTCGGGCGGCGCCGCGGCCTCCGCCTCCTTCCCCTTCTTCTTCCCCGCCGTCTTCCCGGCGCGGTCGAGGTCGAGCTGTCCGTCTCCGTCCTCCTCCGGCCCCTCGCTCTCGATGACGGTGAGGAAGGAGACGAGCCCCTTCTTCATGAGCTCGTCGCCGATGGGCGAGAGGCAGTTCGTCGGCGGGGCCATGATCTTCGTCGCCTGGATGGCCTGGTGGAGCCGCTCGGCGAGGGCCCGGTCCTCGCCGATCTCGCGCGGGCGCACGCGGTCCTTCATCCCCGCGGCCTTCAGGATGGCGTCGGCGACCCCCGGGGAGACCCGGGAGAAGCCCGAGGTGAGGAAGCCCCGGGCGTCGTGGCTCCGCGACTCCGAGGCCATGAGCATGAGGGCGCCGAGCTCGACCCCGTGCGGGTGGGGGCGGATCTCGAGCGCCTCGCGGGGCAGCTCCTCGGTGGCCCGCGGGAAGGTGAGCCGCTCCTGGCGGGGGCGGAGGTAGTGGACGGTGGCGTGCGGGTTCGCGAGCGCGGTGTGCTCGACGTACCGGTTCACGAACCGCTGCCCCTGCTGCCAGTTCGCCACGATCTCCAGCTCGACGCGGGTGCCGTGGTCCTGGTGCCAGTCGGCCCGGGCGTCGTCGCGGGTGACCACCGGGCTGTTCTTCCGGGTGTCGATCTGGATCTCGAAGTGGTGAGCCGGCTTCCCCTTGCCGGTGCGGCTGGTCACGCGGATGGGCTGCCCGGTGGTGAGCTGCCCGTACATCGCCGCCGCGCTGATGCCGATGCCCTGCTGGCCGCGCGACTGCTTGAGGCGGTGGAACTTCGAGCCGTAGAGGAGCTTGCCGAAGATCTTCGGGACCTGGGCCCTGACGATGCCGGGCCCGTTGTCCTCGACCACCACGGCGAAGCGGCCCTCGCCCTTGGTGAGATCGCCGTTCGAGGCCTCGAAGCCGAGGTCGCGGACCTCGACGGTGAGCTCGGGGAGGATGCCCGCCTCCTCGCAGGCGTCGAGCGAGTTGTCCACCGCCTCCTTGATGGTGGTGAGGAGAGCCTTGGAGGGGTTGTCGAAGCCGAGGAGGTGCCGGTTCTTGGTGAAGAACTCGGAGATGGAGATCTCGCGCTGCTTCTGCGCCATCTGCTCGGCGGTGGCGCGCCGCCGGGGAGCGCTCGCCGGCGGCGGGTGGGCGGCCGCGGGAGGCGGCTCGCGCTCCTCCGGGGCGAGCGCGATCGGGGGGGCCGCGCGCCGCGCCGGCGTCCCGGTCCCCGCCCTCCGTCCGCTCCCGGGTCTCGCCTTCCCCGGTGCCCCC
>DATBLK010000175.1:0-17073 GCA_036555405.1 Anaeromyxobacteraceae bacterium | reverse complement strand
AGGAGAAGCTGAAGGGCCCGGCGAGGTAGGGCGGGGCTCTCCCCGGCCGGCCGCCGGGCCGGGTGGAGACCGGGCTAGCGAAGCTGCCTCGTCCGCGGCCGGTTGGCGGTGGGCAGCGGCTCGGGCTCGGCGTCGTCGGGGGCGTAGCTGAACTCCTTGGTGGCGCTCGACTCGACGAAGGGGCCGCCCTCCTCCTCCGGGACCTTCTCGTCTCGCAGCTCCACGCCCTGTTCCTCGCCGGAGGTCACCGAGCGCACGTACTCCTCCCCCAGCAGCTCGCCCAGGTCGTCGTCGCCGCGGTCGCGGTCGAAGAGCAGCTTCTCCGGGAGCGCCCGCGCGTCCTCCTGCGCGGCCTCCACCGGGTCGGCGAGCTGCACGTCGCCCTCGGGCAGCGGGACCTGCGCTGCGGGGCGCCGCGGCCGGCGCGCCGCGGGCTCGGCCCGGCGGGCTGCGGCCCTCGGCCGCGCCCTCCCCTTCGCCTTGACCTTCCTGCCGACGCGCGGGCGCTTCATGGCACGGCCTCCCGTGGCTCCATTCTACGCTTCCGTGAGCAGGACGGTGCAGCTCCGCGCCCCGTGCGCGCCGATCACCAGCGCCTGCTCGATGTCGGCGGTCTTCGACGGCCCGGAGACGAAGACGCCGAATCCCGGCCCCACCGCGATGCGGTCGTAGGCCTGGTGCATGTCCGAGACCACGTCGGCGGCCCCGAGGACCAGGACCAGGTGCTCGGGGATGACGTACAGCGCCCGGTGCGGGAAGGCCCCGGCCTCGAGCCAGACGGCGCCGTTCTCGGCGACGCCCAGGGCGCCGGGCAGGACCGAGACGTCGAGCCCCTCGAGGTCGTGGGGGTCGGAGACGGCGGCGGGGTCGACGGTTCCGGCCCCGACGCCGGGGACGAGCGAGGCGATGCGGCGCGCCTCGCGGTACACCGGGAGCTCGCGCAGCGCCCGGTCGGCGGCGGCCAGGTCGGCGACGCGCAGGCAGGTCCCGCCCACCGCCGCCACCGTCTCGGCGAAGGTCCCCGCCGGGTCGGGGAATCGCACCCCCAGGCCGCCGACCCCGGGGTGCTCGCGCACCGGCGGGGCGGCCCGCCGCACCGCCGCCAGGATCTCCTCACGGGCGGCCAAGGGTCCTCCGGTAGAGGTCGCGGAAGCTCTCCGGCGGCGGCACCGGCAGCTCTCGCTGTCGCGTCCAGCCGGCCGACAGCGCTCTCGCCAGGCCGGGGGTGGCGCGCATCGCCCAGCGCGCCAGCCGCCCGGCCAGGGCGTAGAGGCGCGGGAAGCGGAAGACCAGCGAGGCGAGCCGCATCGCCAGCCGCTTCCCGGGGGGCAGCTGGCCCCGCGCCACCAGCTCGCGGCGCCAGCGGAGGAGCTGGTGGGGAAGGTCGATGCGCACCGGGCAGACGTCGGTGCAGGAGCCGCACAGGGAAGAGGCGAACGGCAGGCTGCCGTGGGTCACCGGGTCCCGGGCCGGCGCCAGGACCGATCCGATGGGGCCGGGGATGAGCCAGGTGTAGCTGTATCCGCCGCTGCGGCGGAAGACCGGGCAGGTGTTGAGGCAGGCCCCGCAGCGGATGCAGGAGAGCGCCCGCCGGAAGGCGCCCTGCCCGAGGAGCTCCGAGCGGCCGTTGTCCACGAGCACGAGGTGGAGCTCGCCCCCGGGCCGGGGCCCGTGGAAGTGGCTGGTGTAGACGGAGATGGGCTGGCCGACGGCGGACCGCGCCAGGAGGCGGAGGAAGACGCCGAGGTCCCGGGCCCGGGGAATCAGCTTCTCGATGCCCATGCAGGCGATGTGCAGCGGGGGCAGCGACGTCCCCATGTCGGCGTTGCCCTCGTTCGTCACCACCACCACCCCACCGGTCTCGGCGACCGCGAAGTTCACGCCGGTCATTCCCGCCCGGGCGCCGAGGAACTTCGTCCGGAGGTGCTGCCGGGCCGCCTCGGTGAGCGCCCCGGGGTCGGTGAGGCCCTCCGGCGTCCCGATGGTGCGGTGGAAGAGCCCGCCGATCTCCTCGCGCTTCAGGTGGATGGCCGGCATGACGATGTGCGAGGGCGGCTGGTGGTTCAGCTGGACGATGCGCTCGCCGAGGTCGGTGTCGGCGATCTCGATGCCCCGGGCCTCGAGGTAGGGGTTGAGCCCGCACTCCTCGGTGAGCATCGACTTCGACTTCACCACCAGCTTCACCCCGCGGTCGGCGAGGATCCGGTGGACGATGCGGTTGTGCTGCTCGCCGTCGCGCGCCCAGTGGACGGTGGCGCCGCGCGCGGTCGCGTTGCGCTCGAACTCCTCGAGGTAGTCGCCGAGGCGCGAGAGGGTGTGGGCCTTGATGGCCTCGGCCCGCTCCCGGAGCGCCTCCCAGTCCGGCACCGATCGCGCCCCGGCGTCGCGCTTCTGCCGCACCCACCAGACCGCCTGGTCGTGCCAGTGGACGCGGGCGTCGTCCCGGACGAAGAGCGCCGCCGACTCGGCGTGGCCCACGGTCAGCCCTCCTCCCCGGCGAGCAGCTCGGCCACGTGGCGGACGCCGATGGGCTTCCCGGCGCGCCGCAGGAGCCCGTCGAGGTGCATGAGGCAGCTCGCGTCGACCCCGGCGATGACCTCCGCGCCCGCCCGCTCGTGGGCGGCGACCCGGTCCCTTCCCATGAGGCAGGAGACCGCCTCCTCGGCCACCGCGAAGGTGCCGCCGAAGCCGCAGCACTCGTCGGCCCGCTCCGGCTCGACGAGGGTGATGCCCCGCAGCGTGGCCAGGAGCCGCTTCACCTTGTCGAAGGGCTCGACGACGCGCTCGCTGCCGCTGGCGAGCCGGAGCTCCCGCTGCCCGTGGCAGCTCCGGTGCAGCCCGACGCGGCGCGGAAACGCGGCGTCCACCCGCTCCACCCGGAGGACGTCGTGGAGGAACTCGCAGAGCTCGAAGGTGGAGCCCTTCACCCGCTCGAGGCCCGGGTGGTCGGGCACCAGGTCCTGGTAGTGGTTTCGCACCATCGAGACGCAGCTCCCCGAGGGAGCGACGACGTACTCGTACCCTGCGAAGATCCGCAGGAAGCGGTCGGCCAAGGGGCGGGCCTCGTCGGCGCACCCGGCGTTCGCCATGGGCTGGCCGCAGCAGGTCTGATCCTCGGGGAAGACGACCCGACAGCCGTGCCGCTCCAGCACCCGGAGCGCCGCCATCCCCACCCCCGGGTAGAGCTGGTCGACGTAGCAGGGGACGAAGAGGGCGACGGTGGTCATGCGGCGCCCCGGGAGACTCGCGCGAACGACCCGCCCCGGTCAAATGGCGCAGGCGTCCACCAGGTGCACGATCGACTGGTAGGGGATGCCGGCGTGGAGCGAGAGCCCGATCTCGCAGGTGCGGCTCGTCGAGTAGCCCCGGTCGCAGCCGCGAACGGCCGCGGCCAGGCCGGCCAGGGCCGAGGCGGCGAGCTCGGGCGCGGTGAAGCCCTTGTCGCCGGCGAAGCCGCAGCAGCCGGTGGGCGGCAGCACCACCTCCTCGGCGCAAGCGGCCGCCACCGCGCGGAGCTTGGTCTCGAGCCCCAGCCGCTGGGCGCTGCACGTGAGGTGCAGCGCCACCCGGCCCGCCCGGCGCTCGATCTCGAGGTCGGGGAGCAGGAGGTCGTGGATGAACTCCACCGGCTCCAGCGTCCTCAGGCGGGGGTCGAGGGTGGCCCGCATCCGCTGGAGGCAGGGGCTGGTGTCGCACAGCACCGGGAGCGCTCCGCCCTCGCTCGCCTCCAGGAGCGCGCCCTCGAGCTCCCGCGCCTTGGCCTCGGCGGCGGCGGGGAAGCCCTTCGACTCGAAGGCGAGGCCGCAGCAGAGGGCCTCGACGCCCCGGGGGAAGAGGACGTCCCAGCCGGCCTTGTCGAGGAGCGAGAGCGCCGCCTCGAACACCGGCCGCGGGTCGGGATCGCCGCGCGCCGCGCCCATCGTCCGCGCGATGCAGGACGGCAGGTAGACCGCGCGGCGGGCGCGGCCCCGCACCCGGCCGGCGAAGGGCCCGGCCGGCGCGGGGCGCGGGAAGCTCTCGTGCCAGGCCGGGAGCCGCCCCCCGGAGAGGGCGCGCAGGCCGCCCGACAGCCCCCGCGCCAGCGCCGGGCCCAGGACCGCGCGGCCGGCGGCGGCCAGCCGGAGGCCGGCGCGGGCGGCGGCGGCGGCGCCGGCGGTGTGGCGGGCCGCGCTCGCCGCGGCCATCCGGGCGGCGGGCCCGCGCCCCTCGGCGCGCAGCGCCTTCGTCATCCGGCCGGTGTCGATCCCGACCGGGCACGCCATGGCGCACAGGCCGTCGGCGGCACAGGTCTCGTCCCCCTGCCAGCGGTAGTCGGCCTCGAGCCGCTCCCGCCTGCTCGGCTCGCCGGCCGCGTCGAGGCGCGCCATCTCGCGCCGCACCGCGATGCGCTGGCGCGGCGTCAGCGTCAGCGCGCGCGAGGGACACCGGGGCTCGCAGAAGCCGCACTCGGTGCACCGGTCGACGACCTCGTGGGCCCGCGGCAGGGTCTTGAGGTCCTTCAGGTGGACGAGCGGGTCGTCGTTCAGGAGCACGCCGGGGTTCAGGATCCCGCCCGGATCGAGGAGCGCCTTCAGGCGCCGCATGACCCCGTGGGCCTTCGCGCCCCACTCCATCTCGACGAAGGGGGCCATGTTGCGCCCGGTGCCGTGCTCGCCCTTCAGCGAGCCGTCGTAGCGGTGGGCCACCATCTCGCAGACGTCGTCCATGAAGCGCCGGTAGCGCTCGACCTCGTCGGCGTGGCCCAGGTCCGGGGTGAAGACGAAGTGCAGGTTCCCGTCCAGGGCGTGGCCGAAGATGATGCTCTCGGCGTACCCGTGGCGCGCCAGCAGGCGGCGCAGGTCCACCGTCCCGGCGGCGAGGTGCTCCATCGGGAAGGCGACGTCCTCGATGACCACGGTGGTGCCGACCGGCCGCGCCGAGCCCACCGCCGGGAACAGGCCGCGGCGGACGTCCCAGAGGCGCTCGTACTCGGCCCTGGCGGCGGTGAAGCGAACCGGCTCGAGGACCGGCACCGCGGCGACGAGCGCCGCCGCCTCCTCCGCCCGGCTCGCCAGCTCCCCGGGCCCGGCGCCGCGGACCTCGACGAGGAGGGCGCAGGTGTCGGCGGGAAGGCCGGAGAGGCCCGGCGGCATGCCCGGCCGCGACTCCACCGAGCGCAGCGAGGCGCGGTCCATGAGCTCCACCGCCGAGACCGGGCCGGTCCCGAGCCGCTGGGTGGCGCGCGCCGCCTGCTCGATGTCCGGGAAGAGGACCAGGGCGCTGGCGCGGTGCGCCTCCTCCTCGACGGTGTGCAGGGTGACCTCGGCGATGAAGGCCAGCGTCCCCTCCGAGCCGACGACGAGGTGGACGAGGATGTCCACCGGGTCCTGGTAGTCGACGAAGGCGTTGAGCCCGTAGCCGCTGGTGTTCTTGATGCGGTACTTGCGCCGGATGCGCTCGGCGAGCGCGCCGTCGGCCAGCACCTCCGCCCGCAGCGCGGCGAGCCCGGCGAGCATCTCCCCGTGGCTTCGGCCCAGGGCGGCGCGCGAGGCGGGGTCGGCGGTGTCCACCAGCGTCCCGTCGGCGAGCACGAGCTTCATGCCGTCGACCGTCCGGTAGCTGTTGCGGGCCGTGCCGCAGCACATGCCGCTGGCGTTGTTGGCGACGATGCCGCCCACCATGCAGGTGGCGATGGAGGCGGGGTCCGGGCCGATCTTGCGGCCCAGCGGCGCCAGCAGCGCGTTCGCCTCGCCGCCGCGCACGCCGGGCTCCAGCGCCACCCGCGCGCCGCCGTCGAGGATCCGGGCCCCGGTGAAGCCGGAGAGCTGGACCAGCACCGAGTCGGTGACCGCCTGGCCCGACAGGCTCGTCCCCGCGGCGCGGAAGGTGAGCGGGACGCCGTGCACGCCCGCCAGGCGAACGAGCCCGCGCACCTCCTCGACGTCGCGCGGCCGGGCCACCACCTTGGGGACGAGGCGGTAGAAGCTCGCGTCGGTCCCGAACGCCAGCGTCCGCAGCGGGTCGCAGATGAGCCGGTCCTCGGGGAGGAGGCGGCGCGCGCCTTCCCAGAAGCGCCGGTGGGGCTCGGGGAGCGCCCGGATGTCGCGGGGATCGGCCATGCTGGACACCGTGCCCGCCGCGCCGCGCGCCTACCGCAGCAGGTCCAGGCTCGCCTGGATCTTGTCGGCGTCGGCCGGCCTCGAGGCGAGGTAGCGCCGGTACTGCTCGCGCGCCCGCGGGATGTCGCCGACCAGCTGGTAGCACTGGCCGAGCTTCTTGTGGACCTCGTGGAGGTCCGGGTCGGCCTGCTCGGCCCGGAGGTACAGCTTGATCGCGGCCTCGGTCTCGAGCGCCCTCCGCTTCTCCTCGGCCTGGGCGAAGAGGGCCCGCGCCTTCGCCGGATCCCGGCGCGCCGGAGGCCGGGCGGTCGGCGCCGGGGGCGGGACCGGGTTCGCGGTCGGGGTCGGTGTCGCGGTCGCCGTCGGTGTCGTGGTCGCCTCCGGGGTCGGGCCCGCGGCCGGGGTCGCGGCCGGGGCCGGACCCGCGGCCGCCGTCGGCGTCCCGGCCGCGGTCCCGGCCGGGTTCGCGTCCTTCTTGCCCATCGCCAGCCACGCCCCCACCCCTCCTCCCGCGACCACCACCGCCGCCGCCACCGCCAGCGGCACGGCCGCGCTCCGCCTGGGGGGCGCCGCCGCCGCTCCGGGCGGGCCCGCGGGCCTGGGCCCGGCCTGGAGGCAGGCGAGGAGCTCCTCGCGCATCGAGTCGGCGCTCGCGGGCCGGTCCCTGGGCTCCTTGGCGAGGGCCTTTCCGATGAGGCCCTCGAGCCTGGGCGAGATGGCGAGCCGCGGGTTCCGCTCCCGGAGCGGCGCGGGCGGCTCGGTCAGGTGCTTGGTGAGGAAGCCCACCGGCGTGTCGGCCTCGAAGGGGAGGCGCGCCGTCGCCATCTGGTAGAGGATGACGCCCATGGAGTAGAGGTCGCTTCGGGGGTCGAGCTCCTTGCCGCGCGCCTGCTCCGGGCTCATGTACTGCGGCGTGCCGCAGACGAAGCCCGCCTGGGTGAGGGTCCCCTCGCCCGATCCCGGATCGCTGATCTTGGCGATGCCGAAGTCGAGCACGGTGACGTGGTCGGGCTCGTTGCGCCGGTCCTCCACCATGACGTTCTCGGGCTTCAGGTCGCGGTGGATGACGCCGTGCGCGTGGGCCTCGCCGAGCGCCTCGAGGATCTGCGCCCCGATGCGGACGATGCGGTCTTCCGGCATGGGCCCGGCCTTCTCGAGGATCCGGGCCAGGTCGCGGCCCGAAAGGTACTCCATCGCCATGAAGAGCGTGCCGTCCTCGGCCTCGCCGAAGTCGAGCACCTGGATGGAGTGCGGGTGGACGAGCCGGCTCGCCGCCTTGGCCTCGCGGTGGAAGCGATGGGCCACCGATGGGTCGGCGGTGAGGCCCCGGTGGAGCATCTTCAGGACGACCGACCGCTCCAGGGTGAGGTGCTTGGCCTTGTAGACGCGCCCCATCCCGCCCTCGCCGAGGAGGGAGAGGATGCGGAACTTCCCGTTCACCACCTGGCCGATCCACGGATCCGCGGCCGGGCCGGCGGGGGCCACGGCGGCAGCGCCGCAGGCGGGACAGAAGCGGGCGCCCTCCGCGAAGGGGGTCTGGCAGCTCGGGCAGAGGGGCACGCGGCCATTCTACACGCGCCCCGACCGCGTTGACCCCCCGGGGCGCGGCGAGTAAACCTTGTCGCCGATGGCGACAGCCCTCCGCTGCAGCCGCTGCGGTCAGGACAACGATCCGAGCTTCGCCTTCTGCCAGGCCTGCGGCCAGGGCCTGAAGGCGCGCGCCTGCACCGGCTGCGGCCAGCCGCTCCTCCCCGGCGCGCGCTTCTGCGGCCACTGCGGTCGTTCGGCCGAGCCGGGCCCCGCGCCGACGCCCCCGCCCGCGGCGAGGTCCGGGGGACGCGCTCCCACCCCGCCGCGCCCCGGCACGCCGGCCACGGCGCAGGGCGTGGAGGTCCGCGAGGCCCGCGTCATGCGGCTCGTGGCCGTCCGCCACGACGGCCTCCCCGGCCCGACCTACGTCGTCACCCGCGCGGCGCTCCACTGCGGGCGCACCCAGGGCGAGGTCCTGTTCCCGGACGACGCCACCGTCTCGCCGCGCCACTGCCGCTTCGTCACCCGCGAGGACGGCGTGCACGTCGAGGACCTCGGAAGCGTGAACGGGACCTTCATCCGGCTGCGCCAGGCCCGCCAGCTCGGCCCGGGCGACGAGTTCCGGGTGGGCCGCCAGCTGCTCCGGCTCGAGCCCATTCCCCGGCCGCCGACCGGCGACGGCGGGGTGCGGCCGTGGGGCTCCGCCGACGCCGGCTACCGCGCCCGCCTCACGCAGCTGCTCGAGGGCGGGGGCGCCGGCGAGGTGTTCCCGCTCCGCTTCGGGGAGAACCTGGTGGGCCGGGAGGTGGGCCAGGTCTCCTTCCCCTCCGACCGGTACGTCTCGGCGCGTCACGCCCGGGTCGACGTCAGCGACCAGGGGGTCCTGCTCACCGACGTCGGAAGCTCCAACGGCACCTTCGTGAAGGTGGCCGCGGCGACGCGGATCGGGTCCGGCGACCAGATCCTGGTGGGAATGCAGCTTCTCCGGGTCGAGGGGTAGCCCTACCCGAACGACTTCTCCTTCTGCTCCTGCTCCTCCTTGCAGCGGATGCAGAGGGTGGTCACCGGGCGGGCCTCGAGGCGCTTGGGGGAGATCTCCTCCTCGCACTTCTCGCAGATGCCGAAGTTCCCGGCCTCGATGCGCTGCAGCGCCTTGTCGATCTTGGCGAGGAGGAACTTCTCCCGGTCGCGAAGCCGGAAGATCATCGACTGGGTGTACTCGGAGGAGGCCTGGTCGATCTCGTCCGGGAGGTCGTCGGTGTCGAAGCTCGACTCCTCGGTGAGGGTCTTGCGCGCCGACGCCAGGAGCTGGCGGCGCGACTCCTCCAGCATCGACTTGAAGCGCTTCAGGTCCTTCTTGTTCAAGCGCTGGACTCCCGGAGCAACGCGGCGGGGCCGCGAAAGAGGGCGAGGAAGCTATGCGGCCGCCCCCTCGAAGTCAAGCCAGCGCGCCGCCGATCCGTTCTTTGACTTGGGGCGGATCCTGCCCGCAAGATCCGACCCATGGGCGACGGCAAGCTCGAGCGCGAGTTCGTGCGTTCGGCCCTGGCGCTCGCCGGCCGCCCCGAGGTGGACCGGCTCGTCGTCGTCACCGACCGGCCCTTCCCGCCGGCGGAGCTCCGCGGGCGGCCCCTGAAGAAGAAGCTGGTCTACGCGGTGACCGACGAGGGAGTGGCCTCGCAGCTCGCCGCCCGGAAGTACAACGCCGTCGTCATTCCGGCCTACGACTACACCCGGGTGGAGCGCATCAAGGTGGCGCTCGTCGCCTGCCGCTCCGAGGGGCTCCTCCGCGACGGGGACAGCATCGTGGCCCTCGCCGGATTGAGCGCCGACCGGAGCCTCGACACCCTGATCCGGGTCCGCATCGGCTCCGAGGACGAGGAGAAGAGGGTCCAGGTCGACGCCGTCGGCCTCGCCCCCGAGTTCAGCACCCAGGTGGTCGAGGCGCTCATCCACGCCGCCATGGAGATCGGCACCCAGGGCTACGAGGGCCACCCGGTGGGCACGATCCTCGTCGTCGGGGACGCCACCGCGGTGATGGAGAAGAGCCGGATGCAGATCCTGAATCCCTTCCAGGGCATGAGCGAGGCCGACCGCAACGTCCTCGACCCGGCCATCCGCGACGCGGTGAAGACGTTCGCGGCGCTCGACGGCGCCTTCGTGGTCCGCGAGGACGGCGTGGTCCTCGCCGCCGGCCGCTACCTGCAGGTCGCCTCGACGGAGGTCAAGCTGCCCATGGGGCTCGGCGCCCGGCACGCCGCGGCGGCGGCGGTGACGAGCGAGACCCGGGCCATCGCCATCACCGTCTCCCAGACCACCGGGACGGTGCGCGTCTTCAAGGGGGGCGAGATCGCCCTCGAGCTCCACCAGACGGCGCGCCGCATCTGATGGCCGCCGCGGGGGCCGCCCAGCCGCTGCGCCCGGAGCGGGCGGCGATCCTCCTCGTCGCCGCCTCCACGGCGTTCCACGTCTGGTACGCCGGCCTCCTCGAGCTCTCGCCGCAGGAGGCCTACTACCGGCTGTGGGCCGGGCGCCTCGACTGGAGCTACTACGACCACCCGCCGCTGGCCGCCTGGACCATCCGCGCGGCGGTGGCGCTCCTCGGCGACTCGGTCCGCGCCATCCGCGCCGCGGCGGCGCTCCACTCGACCCTCCTCGCCCTGTTCCTCTTCCTGCTGGCGCGCCGGCTCCTCGGGGGCCGCGGCGCCCTCCTGGCGCTGGGGGCGGCGCTGCTCACGCCGCTCTTCGCGCTCGGCCAGGTGGTCATCACGCCCGACGTCCCGCTCCTCGCCGCCTGGACCGCGGCGGCCTACTTCACGGTCCGGGCGCTCGACGAGGAGCGCGGCGCCTGGCTCCTCGCCGCCGGCCTCGCCACCGGCCTGGCGGCGCTCTCCAAGTACACGGGCTGGCTCCTGGCGCCGCAGATCCTCCTCGCCCTCCTCCTCGACGCCCGCGGGCGCCGGCTGCTCCGCGGGCCCTTTCCGTGGCTCGGCCTCGCCCTGGCGCTCGCCGCCTTCGCGCCGGTCGTGCTCTGGAACGCCCGCCACGGCTGGATGAGCTTCGGGTTCCAGTTCGGGCAGCGGGCCGCCGCGGTGGCGAGCCCGAGCCTGGTCCGCGTCCTGCGCTTCGCCGGGCTCCAGCTCCTCGTGCCCACCCCCCTGCTGGCGGCGGTCCTGCTGGCCGCGGCCTTCGCCGCCCTGCGGCGGCTGCGGGAGCCGGCGTTCCGCATCGGCGCGCTCTTCTCGGTTCCGGCGCTGGCGCTCTTCGCCGCCGTCTCCCCCTTCGCCTGGGTGAAGGGGAACTGGCCGGCGCCGGCCTGGCCCGGCGCGATGGTCGCCGCCGCGGCCTTCTTCCTGGAGGCGCCGGAGCGCTTCCGGGCGCTGGCCCGCTGGGCCCTGGGCACCGCGGCGGTGCTGACCGCCTACGTCCACCTCGCGGCCGCGGTGCCGGCCCTGCCCTATCCGGCCAGGGACGACACCACCCGCGGCTGGCGGGCGCTGGCGGCGCGGGTCCAGGTGGAGCGCGAGCGCATCGGCCCGGACGCCTTCGTCGTCGGCTGCTACTACAAGCCGGCGGCGCTGCTCGCCTACTACCTGCCCGATCGGCCGCGGACGCACTCCTCCGAGGCCCTCGGCGGCAACGGCCTCCAGTTCCGCGTCTGGCAGGAGCCCGGCGCCCTCGAGGGGCGCGAGGGCGTCGTGGTCGTCGACTCGCGCGACGGGGACGGCTGGTGCCCGGAGCGGGAGCGCCGCTGCCGGCCGCTGGTGGAGCTCGCGCCGCTCGCCGTGGAGCGCGAGGGGATGTGGACGCTGGGCGGGCTCCTGTCGCCGCGGGTGGCGACCTTCCGGCTGTGGCGCTGCCGCTACGCGGACGGCGGCGCCGGGACCCGCTGAGCGAGCCGGCCTCGGGCCCTCAGCGACCCGCCGCCGACCCCTTCGCCGGCGCGGGGGCGGGCGCGGCAGCCGGCTCCGCGGGCGCCGCCGCCTTGGCGGGGGCGCCGGAGGCCGGGGCCCCCCGCCGCGGCCGCAGGCGCGGCACGAGGATCAGGGCCGCGCCGTAGAAGGCGAAGGAGAGGACCAGCGTCGCCGGGCGGCTCCGCGGCAGGTCCTCGAGGAGGATCTTGAAGCCCACGGCGCCGAGCACCGGCCAGGCCAGCCACCTGGCCTCGACCCAGGCCGGCGAGCGCCCCAGCCCGGCGAGCCCGATGGCCCCGACCGAGAGGACCGCGGTCCGGATCGCCGCCACCGCTCCGGCGCGAGCGCCCGGCCCCGGCGCCCCGGCGAAGAGGCCCGCCAGCCAGCCGGCGGCGAGGCCGGCCGCCCCCGCCGCCGCCGCGGCGACGAGCAGGAGCTGCGGCAGGCGCTCGAGGATCTGGTCGCGCTTCGCGGCGCCGGCCGCCTGCCAGGCGCTCACCAGCAGGAGGAGGACCGCCAGCGCCCCCGCCGCGGTGGCGGGCGGCCAGGCGCGGTCGGCGGGTTCCCCGATCGCCGCGGCGGCGTATGCGAGGAGGCCGCTCCCCAGCGAGGCGGCGACCCCGTAGGCGGCGGCGTGGACCACCAGCACCAGCCTCCGCCGCCGGCGCGCCAGGCCGGCGGCGGCCGCCGCCAGCGCCGAGCAGGCGAGCCCCATCCAGGGGACGGGGAGCAGGAGCCCGAGCCCGGCGACGGCGAAGGCCACGGCCGCGGAGGAGTAGAAGGAGAAGTTCGCCCGGCTCCTCTGGCGCCTCTCCACGAAGGCAAAGGCCACGGCGTAGGAGGCGGCGGCCCAGGCGATGCAGAGGAGGCCGAACCCGGCCTGGCCCATGCCGGAGTGGCCCGCGACCAGGACCGCGCCGCCCAGACCCACGGCGAGCGCACCCGCGGTCTGGGTCACCTCGAAGGCGACGACGCTCCGGTCGAGGAGCAGCGTCCGCGCCCCGATGCTCCCGAGGTAGAGGGCGACGAGCGCACCCTGGACCACGAGCGCGGCGACCGGCCCCTCGCCGGCCGCCGGAGCCACGGCCCGCAGGGCGAGGATCGCCGCCGCGAGGTCCGCGGCCAGGGCCACCGGCCAACGCAGCCCGGTCCAGTCCTTCACGTAGCCGATCCACAGCGTCGCCACGCCGAGGAGGACGAGGAAGAGCGCCGGCGGCGCCACCCGGCCGCTCGGGATCATGAGGGCCACCGCCGCGAACAGGCTGCCCACGGTGGCGATCCAGGCCAGGCCGACGAGCCCGCGCCGCACCGACACGGCCAGGGCCACGCCGGCGAGGAGGGCGAGGACCAGCGTGCCCTGGACCGGCGAGAGGAGCTTGAAGCGGTACGTCGCCTCGAAGAGCAGGGGGAACCCGATGGCCGCGGCGGCGAGGCCGTGGAAGCCGGCGCTCCAGGCGCGGCCGGCGCCTCCGGCCCGGTCGGCCAGGGCGATCCAGGTGCCGGCGTAGGCGAACCCGAGGCCGGCGCCGAGCCAGGCGGGCAGCGTCCCCGCGTCGGTGAGGGCGCGCAGGACGAAGGCGCCCGCCAGGACCAGCAGGGTCCGGCCCCCGAGGGAGAGCAGCTCGCCGAGGCCCGGCAGCGGCAGCGGGGCCTCGCCGGGAGGCGCCGAGGGCGCCGGGGCGGGCGCGGGGCGGCGCGCCGGAGCCGCCGGGCGCGCCTCCAGGCCGGCGACCCGGCGCTCGAGCAGGCGCAGCGCCTCGGCGAGCTCGGCGACGCGGGCTTCGAGATCCTGCGAGCTGTCTGACACGAGGCCCCTCCGGAGGCGCGGCGGTCGAATCCGAGGATGTCTGCGCCGGAAGGGCGGGGGCTCGTCTCCCGCCGGGCGTGAACCCGGCGAGGCACGAGGCCCCGCCCTACGGATCGAGACGCACTTGCGTCAGGAAACCACGCCGGCTGGCCACTCGCCAGGGGCCGCGGCCGCCCGGACGGCGATCGCCGCGGAGTTGATCGCCGTCATGGCCCGGCGCCCCGCGCCCGCGCCCGGCAGTGGCCCGCGAGCGGGCAGGCGGCGCACTTCGCGGCGTCGCGCCGCGGCGGGCAGGCGCCGCTCATCCCCAGGTGGCAGAGCGCGAAGTCGAAGCGCGCCGGGTCGGCCGGGTCCACGGCGCGCAGGCTCTCGGTGATCTCGGCGGCGGTGCGCCAGCTCGCGTCCCTGCGGTCGGTGAGCCCGAGGTAGCGGGCGATGCGCCCGAGGTGGGTGTCGAGAGGCAGCACGAGCTCCGCGGGCGAGACGCCGCGCCACAGCCCCAGGTCGACGCCGTCCGGGCCCCGCACCATCCAGCGCAGGTAGAGGTTCCAGCGCTTGCAGGCGCCCGGGCCCGACGCGTCGGGGCACAGGTGGAGGAGCCCGCGACGTCCGCGGCGCCGGAGGATCGCGGCGACGGGCGGCGCCTCGCGGATCTCGCGCGCGAAGCGGGCGCCGAGCGCCCCGTGCCGGGCCCGGAGCCACCCGGCGGCGGCGACCAGCGCCGCCGCGTCCTCGGGCCGGTTGAAGCGGTAGCGGAAGGCCGCGAAGGTGCGGGGGTCGGGCGCGCGGGCGAAGGCCTCGGCGAAGGCGGCGGGCGACGGCCCCATGGCGGCGAGGAGGCGCTCGACCCGCGGCCGGAAGAGGTCGGCGCGGCCGTAGGCCAGGCAGGCGGCGACGAGCCCCGCGACCTCGGCGTCGCCCGGATCGGGGTACCTGCGCGGCAGCTCCAGCGGGTCGAAGCGAAGGCGCGCGGCGGCGTCGAAGGCGCGGGCAAAGCGGTCCAGCACCGGCCCGAGCGCGGCGGCGCGCCGGGCCGAGAGGCGGCGGGGGCGGCGGCGCACGGCTCACCTCGGGTGAGGGGGAGGCGGGCTCACCCGGCCCGGTCCTTCCGGATCTCGCGCAGGACGTGCCCCAGCTCCGGCCCGACGAGCCGCTCCCAGGCGAGCCGGACCGCCGCCAGCGAGCCGGGCATGGAGAACACCGCTCGCCCCTGCCAGACGCCGGCCACCGCGCGGGAGAGCATCGCGGCGCTGCCGATCTCCTGGAAGGAGAGCATGCGGAACAGCTCGCCGAAGCCGTCGATGCGCTTCTCGAGGAGCCCGGACACCGCCTCGAAGGTCCGGTCGCGCCCGGCGATGCCGGTGCCGCCGTTCACCAGGACGGCGTCGACCCCGGCGGCCGCGGCGTCGGCCAGCGCGCCGCGGAGGGCGGCGGGCTCGTCCTTCACCACGCGGTAGAACGCCACCTCGTGGCCGGCGGCGGCGGCGGCCGCGCGGAGGAAGGCGCCGCTCTCGTCCTCGGCCTCGCCCCGGGTGTCCGAGGCGGTGACGACGCCCAGCCGGGCCGAGCGCGGCCCCTCGGCCCGGTGCTCGCGGTGGCCCACCTCACTCCTCCCGGGCCCGGATGCTCATGTCGCCGCGGAGGCGGCTCACGAGCCGCTCCACCTCGGCCCGGTCCGCGGCGGAGGGCGAGAGCTGGAGGTACTGCGACAGCTCCTGCGCGGCGCGGGTCCGCTTCCCGAGCTTCGCGAGCGCCATCCCCAGGGCCCGGTGCGGCATCGGAAGCTGCGGGCCCAGCTCGGCGGCCCGCTCGGCGTAGTCGGCCGCCTCGGCGGCCTTCCCGGCGCGGAGCAGCACCTGCGACGCGGCGACGAGCACCACCGGCTCGTCGATGTCGACCGTGCGGCCCGCGCCCCAGCCGGCGGGCCGCAGGGCCACCCCCACGCGGCCGCCGGCGACCTGCGGGTCGACCGTCACCTGGGACGCGTCGAACCCCGGCGCCGACACCTCCAGGGCGACCGGGGTCCCCCCGAGCTCGATGAAACGCGGGCCGCTCCCCGACGCCACGCCGTCGACGCGCAGCTCGGCCCTCCGCGGCAGGACGTCGACGTAGACCTCCGGCCTCCGGGGCGCGGCCTCCTTCCAGGACTGCTTCTCGGCGGCACAGGCGGCCGCCGCGAGGAGGAGGGCGGCGGCGAGGCGCGGGAGCATGGCGGCGTGAAAGATACTCCGACCGCGACCTCGACCGCGACCCTGACCCCGCGTACCCTCGCCCGACCTTGGCCTCCCTGAAGAGCCGCCGCGTCCAGGTGCTGGGGCTCCTCTCCCTCTCCTCGGGGGCGCCGTTCGGCTTCTACCAGAGCGTGGTCCCGATCTTCCTGCGCGGCGCCGGCGTCGACCTGCGCACGCTCGGCCTCTCGCAGCTGGTCTCGCTGCCCTGGAGCCTGAAGTTCCTCTGGTCGCCGCTCGTCGACCGCTTCGCCCCCCGCTGGCCCGACCGCCGCAGGAGCTGGGTGCTCGCCGCGCAGCTCCTGCTGGCGCTGGGGCTCGGGGGCCTGGCGGCGGCGACCGGCCTCTGGCTGGTCCGCGACCCCGCCTCGGGACGGGACCTCCTGCCGCCGGGAGCGGTCTGGCCCGTCGTCGGCTTGGTCTGCGTCCTGGTCTTCCTCTCGGCCACGCAGGACATCGCGCTCGACGCCTACGCCGTCGAGGTCCTCGAGCCCGACGAGCAGGGGCCGGCCTCGGGCCTGCGCGTCGCCTGGTACCGCATCGGCATGCTGGTCGCCGGCGCGCTCGCCGTCTTCGCCTCGGAGTGGATCCCCTGGCCCTGGGTCTTCGCCGGCCTGGCCGCGCTCTTCCTGGCCTTCGCCGGGCTGACGCTGGCCGCCGAGGCCCCGGCCCGGCCGGCGCCCCCTCCCCGCTCGCTCGCCTCGGCCGTCTGGGAGCCGATCGCCGGCTTCCTGCGGCGCGAGGACGCCCTCCCGGTGGCGCTCTTCCTCGTCCTCTACAAGTTCGGGGACAACGTCGGCCTCTCGATGGTGAACGCCCTGGTGAAGGACCTGTGCTTCTCCAACGCCGAGATCGGCCTCTTCCAGAAGGGCATCGGCACCGTCGCCACCATCTCGGGCGCCGGGCTGGGCGCCTGGGCCATGACCCGCATGGGCCTGGGGCGGGCCCTGTGGATCTTCGGCGTCCTCCAGGCCGGCGGGAACCTGCTCTACGCGCTGGCGGCGGCCACGCACGCCGGGCCCCTCGACGTGGCGCTCTGCGCCGGCGCGCCCGTCCCGCTCGCCACCCGCGCCGCCACCTACGCCGCCACCGCCGGCGAGTACGGATTCCAGGGCATGGCCACCGCCGCGCAGTCGGCGCTGATCCTGCGCCTGTGCCAGAAGCGCTACGGCGCCACGCAGTTCGCGCTGCTCTCGAGCCTCTTCGGCCTGGGGCGCACCGCCTCCGGGCCGGTGGCGGGCTTCCTCGCCGCCTCGCTCGGCTACGTCACGCTCTTCGTCGCGGCCGCGCTCCTGGCCGCGCCCGGGCTCCTGCTCCTCCAGCGCGTGGCGCCGATCGGCGAGCGGGACGTCAGGGTGCGGTCCGCCGAGGGCTGACGGGTGCGGCGGCGGACGACCGGGGGTGCCGCGCCGATCAGAGCGCTTCCCGGAACGGGGTGTCGACGACGTCGTGGAACGCCTGGAAGGTGGCGGGGTCGTGCCTCGGCATCCGGTACT
>DATBLK010000138.1:0-22907 GCA_036555405.1 Anaeromyxobacteraceae bacterium | reverse complement strand
CCGCCGAGGTCCCGCTCTCGCGGGCCGAGGCGCTCCGCGCCATGGCCGACCCGGCCGCGGCCGAGGCGGCCTGGCTGGCCTCGATGCGGGCGGCGGAGCGCGCCCTGCGCCGGCTGGCGCCGGGCTTCGCCGCGGCCGTCGACCGCGGGGACCCGGTGGCGCGCGCCGCCGGCGAGGTGGGCCGGGACGGCGCCGAGGCCCTCTACCTGTGGGGGCAGGGGGCCGCCGGCCTCGCCCGGCAGCGGGGCTTCGGGGCCCTGCTCGCGGCCGGTCCGTCGGTGGCCGCCGCCCTGTCGCGCGCCGCCGAGCTCGACGAGCGCGTCGACCGCGGCGGGCCGCGCCGGGCGCTCGGCTCCTGGCTGGCCGCGCTCCCCTCGGCCGCGGGCGGCGGCGCCGGCCGCGCCCGGCGCGAGTTTGCCCGCGCCCGGGCTCTCGCGCCCGAGGACCTGCTCTGCCGCGTCCGGGAGGCCGAGAGCCTGGCGGTGCTCCTCCAGGACCCCGCCCTCTTCGACCGGCTCCTCGCCGAGGTGCTGGCCTTCGACCTCCGGCGCGCGCCCGAGGCCGCCGCCGAGAACGCCCTGGCGCAGCGGCAGGCGCGAGAGCTGCTCGCCAGGCGGGACCGGCTCTTCTGAGCGAGGGGGCGCGACTCGCGATCCCCTCCGCAGGGGAGAGGGGAATCGCGCTCGCGGCGCTCGCCGCCCTCGCCGCGCTCCCGGGCTGCGCCCACGCGCCGCCGGCCGGGCTTCCCGCCGAGCCCGCGGCGCTCCTCGAGGCGGTGCGCTCGGCGCAGGGCCGGGTGGCGCGCGTCGCCGGCCGCGCGCGCCTGCGGCTCGTGTCGCCTGCCGCCAGGGGAAGCGCCGAGGCGCTGGCCGCTGCGGAGAAGCCCGACCGGCTCCGCGTCGACGTGCTCGACTTCTTCGGCAACCCCGCCGCATCGCTGGTCGCCGCCGGCGGCCGCTTCCTCCTCGTCGACCTGCGCCGCGGCGCCGCCTGGCGCGGGGCGGCGACGCCCGAGGCGCTGGAGCGGCTCCTCCCGGTCTCGGCGCCGGTGGAGGACGTCGTCGCGGCGCTCTGCGGGACGGCCCGGCTCGTCGACGGCCGCGCCGAGGCGCGCGGCGCCGGCGGGGGGAGGCTCGGCCTGGCGATCCTGGCCGAGGACGCCGAGCAGCTCCTCGAGATCGGCGCGGAGGCGTCGATCCTCTCCGCACGCCTGCGGCGCCGCGGCGCGCCGGCGGGCCCGGACCTGAGCTTCGAGCTCTTCCGCCACCGCGCCGGCGCCTACCTCCCGACCGAGATCCGGCTCGAGACGCGGACCGGCCGGGTCGAGGTCGCCTGGGCCGGGGACCTCGCCGTGAACGGCCCGCCGGCGCCGGAGCTCTTCTCGCTGGAGCCGCCGCCGGGCGTACCGGTCCGGGAGGCCGGGCCGGGCGAGGAGGTGCCGGCGCTCGACCTGCCGCTCCGGCCCGTCGAATAGGCGGGGCCGCCCGCGGGTTCCCGCCCGGTGACGTTCCCAAGCGGGCCGGCTTCGACTAGGGTCGACCGTCCCGGCCGCGCCGGGCGAAAGGACGGTCCTTGGACAAGAACCTCGTCGCCCTGATGAAGGGCAGCGTCGCGCTCTGGGTCATCGCCGTCTGCTCGGTGGCCGCGGTCACCGTGGCGGTGGAACGGGTCGTCGTCCTGTGGCGCTTCGGCGATCGGAGCCGGGCCCTCGCCGACGCGGTGGCGCGCGCCCTGTACCGCGGAGACGCCGAGGATGCCCGGGCGCAGTGCGAGCGCTCCGGGTCGCCGGCGGCCGACGTGTTCCTCGCCGGGCTGGTGGCCCGGGCGCCGGCGCCGGGCCGATCCCCGGCGGCGCCGGAGAAGGTGGCGGCCGCGGTGGAGCGGCAGCGCGCCCAGCTGAACCTCCGGCTCCGGCAGGGCCTCTGGGTGCTGGGCACCATCGGCGCCACCGCCCCCTTCGTGGGCCTCTTCGGCACGGTGGTGGGAATCATGCAGGCCTTCCACCAGATGGCGGTGACCGGCCAGGGCGGATTCAGCGTGGTGGCGGCCGGGATCTCCGAGGCGCTGGTCACGACCGCCGCCGGGATCGCGGTCGCCATCGAGGCGGTGGTGATCTACAACGCCCTGAACACCCACGTTCAGCGGCTCGGGGTGCAGTTCAAGCTCCTGGCCGAGGAGTTCCTGGAGATGCTGGCCGAGCCGGTGGCGCGGACCGCCGGCCCCCAGGCGGGGACGTAGGCGATGGCGATCTCGGGGCCCGGCGGAGGCGGAGACCTCGACCTCGAGGGCGAGGCCGGCATCTTCGCCGACATCAACATCACGCCGCTCACCGACCTCTTCCTGGTGCTGCTGGTCATCTTCATGGTGACGACGACCGCCATCGCCGAGTCGGGCGTGCAGAATGCAGGACTCAAGGTGAACCTCCCCAAGGGCGGGAGCGCCGCCGCCGGCGCCGTGGCCCACGACGTGGCGGTGGCCGTCCTCGAGGACGGCCGGCTGGTGGTCCGCGGCGACATCGTCGACGAGCCCCGGCTCGAGGTCATCCTCGAGGAGGCGCGGGCGCGCAGCCCCGAGACCCTGGTGCTCATCCAGGCGGACCAGGGCGTGCCCCACGGGCGCGTCGTCGCGGTGATGGACCTGGCGCGGCGCCACGGGCTCGAGCGCCTCGCCATCGCCACCCGCGCCGAGTCGCGCTGACCGGACCCTGCCGGGGCCGGTTCCTCGACCAGCAGTGGGGACCGCGCTAGGATCGGGACTCTCCCCACGACGCGGCACTCCGCGTTCCTCCGGGGCTTCGGAGGTGGCGTTCCGGCATGGCGGCGATGGAGCCGAAGAAGCGACTCGGTGAGCTCCTCCTGGAGGCGAGCGTCATCGACGAGACGCAGCTCCAGGCTGCGCTCGGCCACCAGCGCCGCTGGGGGATGAAGCTCGGCCAGGCGCTCCTCGACCTCAAGCTCTGCTCCGAGACCCAGGTCGTGTCCGCGCTTTCCCGGAAGTTCGGCTACGACGTCGCGGATCTGAAATCGCTCCCCACCGGCGCGGTCCTCGACGGCGCGCTCCGGCTCGTGCCGCGCGAGGTGGCGATGAAGCACACGCTGCTCCCGGTGGCAGCCGACACGAACACCATCAGCGTGGCCATGGCCGACCCCACCAACATCGCGGTGGTCGACGAGCTCTCCTTCCGCACCGGCCGGCGGGTGAAGATCGCCATCGCCGGCGAGCGCGAGCTCGCCACCGCCATCCGCCGCCTCTACTTCGGCGAGGAGGCGAAGAAGGCCCCCGAGCCCATCGCCTTCGACGAGAGCGAGGGGCCGCTCGAGACCTCGAGCGATCCCTTCGCCTCCCTCCCCGAGCACATGCGCCAGCCGTACACCGGCGGCACGCCGCCGGCCGACTACCACTCGGCGATGACGCCGCCGCCGGTGCTCCGGCCGGCGACCGCGCCGGGGATGCCGGCCTTCGCCGAGCCGGTCCGCCCCGCGCCGCCCCCGCCGGTGGCCGCGCCGCCGCTGGCGCAGCCGGCCGCCTACCGGACGCCTCCGCCTCCGCCCCTTCCGACCGCGGCGCCGCCGGGCGAGACCCCGGTTCTCATCAGCGAGCTCGTCGGCGCCGGCGACCCCCGCCGCCTCGGCCCGCGCGACACGGCCCTGGGCGAGGCCATCGCCCGGCTCCTCGCCGAGAACCCCGTCCCGGGAGGCCAGGCGACGCGCGTCGCCGCCGCCCTGGTGCGGCTCCTCGTCCGCAAGGGCGCCATCACCGAGGTCGAGTTCCTCGACGAGCTGTCGAGGCGCTAGGGGACGCCAGGCGCTCGGTCGCGATTCCCCGACGCGTGCCCGGGCGTTCAATTCAGCGCGCCAGGCGCCGCCAGGGTGAAGGGCGCGATCTCGGCCTCGAACTCGCTCCCGTCCTCGCGCACCATCCGGTAGCTGCCCCGCATCGAGCCGAAGGCGGTGCGCAGGACGCAGAAGCTCGTGTACTCGAAGCGCTCGCCGGAAGCGAGGCGCGGCTGCTGGCCCACCACGCCCTCGCCCACGACCTCCTCGTCGTCCCCGTCGGCGTCGGTGATGATCCAGTGGCGGGCCACGAGCCGGGCGGGCTGCGGCCCCTGGTTGGCGATCCGGACCGTGTAGGTGAAGAGGTAGCGCCCGGCGGCCGGCTGCGAGCGGTCGGGGCGGAACTCGCTCCGCACCTCGACACGGATGCCGTCGGTCAGGGCCATGGACACGCACCCGGAAGCATAGCGGCGCTCCGGAAGGTCGCAAGGAACCCCGGCCGGGCCGGTGTGGCGCCCGGCCGGTCTCTGGCAGAATGGGCGCCGGAGGAGAGCGGGTGGAAGAGCGGCTCCAGGCGATCCTGGCGCAGGTGAGGTCGGCGAACGGCCGGGTGGTGGCCCTCACCGGAGCCGGCATCTCCGCCGAGAGCGGCATCCCCACCTTTCGCGGCAAGGAGGGGTTCTGGGTGGTGGGGTCCCGCAACTACATCCCGCAGGAGATGGCGACGCAGGCGATGTTCGCCCGCAACCCTCGCGAGGTCTGGCGCTGGTACCTCCACCGCTTCGGCGTCTGCCGCGGCGCCGAGCCCAACGCCGGCCACCGCGCCCTCGTCGGGCTGGACCGCGCCCTGGGCGACCGCTTCCACCTCGTCACCCAGAACATCGACGGGCTCCACCTCCGCGCCGGCTCCACGCGGGAGCGGACCTACTGCATCCACGGCGACTCCGCCTTCGTCCGCTGCGCCGAGGAATGCGCCGCCGAGCTCATCCCCATGCCCGACATGGGCCGCCGCGACGGGGAGACTCCCTTCACCGACGCCGACCGGCGGAGGCTCTCCTGCCCGCGGTGCAGGGGCTGGCTCCGGCCCCACGTGCTCTGGTTCGACGAGACCTACGACGAGCAGTGGTACCGGATGGACAGCGCACTGCGGGCCGCGGACCGCGCCGACCTCCTCCTGGTGGTCGGGACGAGCGGCGCCACCAACCTCCCGATGCAGATCGGCGAGATCGCCTGGCGCCGCGGGATCGCCGTCGTCGACGTCAACCCCGAGGACAACCCCTTCGCGCAGATGGCGCGCTCGCTGGAACGCGGCTTCGCCGCCCGCGGCAGCGCCTGCGATCGGCTGCCGGAGATCGCCGAGGCGCTCGCCTGCTGAATCAGGTCGTGAGCACGACCTTGGCGATCTCCGGCGGCGCGCCCAGGCGCAGCGGGGGCCCCCAGTAGCCGGCGCCGGTCGAGACGTAGACCTGGCCCTCCCGCTGGCCCTCGCGGTGCCGGTAGAGGCCGCGGTAGTACGGGAACACCGCTCCCACCACCAGCGTCCACGGGAAGATCTGCCCGCCGTGCGTGTGGCCGGAGATCTGGAGCTCCACCCCGGCCCGCACCGCCTCGCCCACGCCCCGCGGCTGGTGGGCGAGGAGCACCAGCGACCGGTCCGGGTCGCGCCCCTGGAGCGCCCGGGCCAGCTCGCTCCCGTCGCGGCCCTGGACGCTCCAGTCGGGCACGCCGGCGACGTCGAGGCTGGCCCCTCCCGGCCCCTCGTCGCCCACCCGGACCCGCTCGCCGTGGAGGACGCGGATGCCGCAGCGCCGCATCTCGGCCAGCCAGGCGGCCGCCCCGCTGTAGTACTCGTGGTTGCCGCTGACGAAGACGACGCCGTGGCGGGCCCGGAGCCGCGCCAGGTGCTCGGTGGCGTGGCGGAGCGCCGGCACCGGGGCGTCGACGAGGTCGCCGGTGATGGCGACGAGGTCGGGCCGGGCCGCGTTCACGAGCTCGACGACGCGGCGCACGTCACTCTCGCGGATGGTCTGGCCGACGTGGAGATCGGTGATCTGCGCGATGGAGAACCCGGAGAGGGCGGGCGGGAGCCGATCCAGGCGCACCGGGACCTCCCGGACCGCGGGCTCCCCCACGGCGCGGCGCACCGCCCAGGCGGTGGCGCCGCCGGCGGCCAGCGCCGCCCCGCCGGCGACGGCGCGGGCCACGAAGAGCCGCCGGCCCGGGTCGGCGGGCGGGTCGGGCCGGGTCCAGGCGGCGATCCACTCCACCGCCGCCGCCACCAGGCGGACGCCGTCGGCGAGGAGGAGCGCGCTGAAGAGCAGGAAGGCGGTGCCCAGCCACCCCAGGGCCAGGGCGATGGCGGTCCGGGCCGCCGCGCCGGATGCGAAGCGCGCCGAGACCAGCGCCGCCGGGACGGAGACCGCGGCGAGCGCCAGGAAGACGACCATGCCGCGGCGCCAGGGCTCGGCCAGCGCCGGATCGCGCACCAGCCGCATCCACAGGTAGACGTGCATGCCGCCGAGGAGCGCCACCGCAACCAGGAAGAAGATCGGGAAGGTGAAGCGGCTCACGGCTGGCAGCGTTGTAACCGCCGCGCCGCCGCCGCGCCAGCGGCGGGCGGCGCCGCGGTCCGGCGCCCCGGTCAGCCGGCGGCCGGCGCCTCCCGCGGCAGGCGGTCGATCTTGGCCGCCAGCACGAAGTCGTTCTCGGAGAGACCGCCGATGGCGTGCGTCGAGAGCGTCACGTCGACGCAGTTCCAGGAGTGGAGCAGGAGGTCGGGGTGGTGGCCCTCCGCCTCGGCCACCTCGGCGACGCGGTTCACGAAGCGCACCGCCGCCAGGAAGTCCCGGAACCTGAGGTGGCGCCGGATCCGGTCGCCGTCGAGCGACCACCCGTCGAGCTGCGCCAGGAGCTCGCGGGCGCGGTCGTCGCCGAGCTTCGGCACGCCGCCCTCGCAGGGAACGCATTTCCGGTCGGCGAGGCCCATGTCCGGCCTCTAGCGGCGCGGGGCGGGCGGCGCGAGGCCCGCGACGGGTGCGGCCGGAAGGGCGTGAACGGGCGCTTGCGCCCGGTTAAGGACGCCGCATGGACCGGACGTTCCTGGGCATCGGTGCGCTCTCCGGGCTCGTCGCCGTCGCCGCCGGCGCGTTCGGGGCGCACGGGCTCAAGGCGCGGCTCGAGCCAGACCTGCTGGCGACCTTCGAGACCGGCGCGCGCTACCAGATGTTCCACGCGCTGGGGCTGGCGGCCGCGGCCTGGGCCACCTCGCGCTTCCCGGGCGCGGCGGCCGCCTGGGCCGGCTGGCTCTTCCTCGCCGGCACGGTCCTCTTCTCCGGGAGCCTCTACCTCCTCGCGCTCACCGGCGCGCGCTGGATCGGCGCGGTGACGCCCATCGGCGGCCTGGCCTTCCTCGCAGGCTGGGCGGCCCTGGCCTGGGCCGCCTGGCGAGGCTGATCACCCCGACGGACCGTAGGAGGCGCGAGCCCCGGCGTGGCAACATCGCCGGCGATGGCTCGCGACCGAGGGGACCGCTTCCCGCCGCAGATCCGCTACCTCGCCTGGAACGAGGGGTGCGAGCGCTTCTCCTACTACGGGATGACCTCGGTCCTCACCATCCACATGGTGCAGAACCTGTTCCTGTCCGGGAGCGAGGCGGTCACGCGCTACCAGGCCTTCGTCGGCGCCGCGTACCTCACGCCGCTCCTCGGCGCCTTCCTCGCCGACCGCTTCTTCGGCCGCTACCGCGTCGTGCTCTGGCTCTCCTGGGGCTACGTCTTCGGCCACGCCACGCTGGCCCTCTTCGAGTCCCGCTGGGGGCTCTACGCCGGGCTGGCGCTCATCGCCGTCGGCGCCGGGGGCGTCAAGCCCTGCGCCTCGGCCTTCGTCGGCGACCAGTTCCGCCCGGAGCAGGGGCACCTCCTGAAGCGCGTCTACGACCTCTACTACTGGATGATCAACATGGGGTCGCTGGCCGGGCAGGCGCTCATCCCCTGGATCCTCGACCGCCGGGGGCCTCGCTTCGCCTTCGCGGTGCCGGGCATCGCCATGGGGCTGGCGCTGGTCCTGTGGTGGACCGGGCGGCGCCACTACCTCTACGCCCCGCCCACCGGCCCGAACCCGCACGGCTTCTTCCGGGTGGTGTCGCGGGCGGCGTCGCGGCTGGGCACGACCCGCGCCGGCGAGCACTGGCTCGACGGCGCGCTCGACCGCCACCCGCGCGAGGCGGTGGACGGCGCCCGGGCCGTCTTCCGGATCGTGACCATCTTCGCGCCGGTGGTCGCCTTCTGGTCGCTGTTCTTCCAGTACGGGTCGTCCTGGGTGCTCCAGGCCGAGAAGATGGACCGCGAGCTCGGCGGCTGGACGGTCCTCTCCTCGCAGGTGGCGACGCTGAACGCCCTCCTGATCCTGACCTTCATCCCGCTCTTCGGCGGGGTCCTGTACCCGGCGCTGGAGAGGCGGGGCCTGAAGGTCACGGCGCTCGGCAAGATGACCGCCGGGATGTTCGTCTCGGTGCTCTCCTTCGCCTGCGCCGCCGGCATCCAGTACGCGCTCGACGCCGGCCGCCACCCGTCCATCGGCTGGCAGGTGTTCCAGTACGTCTTCATCAGCGCCGGCGAGGTGCTGGTCTCCGTCACCGCGCTGGAGTTCGCCTACACCCAGGCCCCGCCCTCGATGAAGAGCACCATCATGGGCCTGTGGTTCGTCACCATCGGCGTCGGGAGCCTGCTCACCGCCTGGGTGGCGAGCCTGAACACCTTCGCCGGCGGCGGCTACTTCGTCTTCTTCACGGTCCTCATGCTCGCCGGAGCGGTGCTCTTCCGCTTCCTGGCCTCGCGCTACCGGCCGGTGGCCTTCGCCGCGGCGCCGGCGAGGGCCGAGGCCGCCTCGTGAGCGCGGAGCGAAACCCGCCGCAGGTGAAGTTCATCGTCTGGAACGAGGGGTGCGAGCGCTTCTCCTTCTACGGGATGCGCGCCGTCCTCGTCGTCTACATGGTGCAGTGGCTCTCGATGGCCGAGCACGAGGCCAAGGCCGCCTACCACGTCTTCATGATGGCCTGCTACTTCACCCCGCTCCTGGGGGGCTGGCTCGCCGACCGGCACTGGGGGCGCTACCGGGTCATCCTCTGGCTCTCGCTGGGATACGTCGCCGGCCACGCGGTCATCGCCGCCTGGGAGACGAGGACCGGGCTGGCGCTGGGACTCTCCCTCATCGCGGTGGGCTCGGGCGGCATCAAGCCCTGTGTCGCGGCCTACGTCGGCGACCAGTTCCGGCCGGAGCAGCGGCGGCTGGTGGAGCGGGTCTTCGCGCTCTTCTACTGGATGATCAACCTGGGGAGCGTCTCGGCGAAGCTCCTCATCCCGGTGCTCCTGCACCGGGTGGGGCCGGGTCTCGCCTTCGCCGTGCCCGGCGTCCTCATGGCGGCGGCGCTCGGGATCTTCCTCCTGGGCCGCGCCCGCTACGTCAACGTCCCTCCCACCGGGCCCGACCCGCACTCCTTCGCCCGCGTGCTCGCGAGCGCTCTGCGGAGGCGCCGGGAGGGGGATGGCCTCGACGCCGCCCGCGCCGACCACCCGGCCGGCGCGGTGGACGGGGCGCGGGCGGTGCTCCGGATCGCCGGCGTCTTCGGCGCCACCATCGCCTTCTGGGCGCTCTTCGACCAGCAGGGGTCGTCCTGGATCCTCCAGGCGCGGCGCATGGACCTCCGGCTCCCCTGGGGCGGGGAGCTCCAGGCCTCGCAGATCCCGGCGCTGAACCCGCTCCTGGTCCTGATCATGATCCCGGCGCTCTCCCGGGGCGTCCTGCCCGCCCTGGAGCGGGCCGGCGTCGCCGCCAGCGCGCTCGGGAAGATGCGGGTGGGGATGTTCGTCGGCGTCCTCTCCTTCGCCGCCGCGGCCCTCGTCGAGCAGGCGCTCGGCTCGGGCGCCCTTCCCCACGTCGCCTGGCAGCTGCCGCAGTACCTCCTCCTCACCGCCAGCGAGGTGCTGGTCTCGGTGACGGGCCTGGAGTTCGCCTACACCCAGGCGCCGCGGAGCATGAAGAGCACGGTGATGAGCGTCTGGTTCCTGGCGGTGGCGCTCGGGAACCTGCTCACCGCCACGGTCTCGAAGGCCAACACCTTCGCCGGGCCGGGCTTCTTCTGGTTCTTCGCGGCGCTCATGCTCTGCGCCTCGGTGCTCTTCGCGCTCGTGGCGCGGCGCTACCGCCCCGCCGTCCCCGCGGCCGAGCCGGCGGCGGCGTGACCGCCCCCTACCCGCGCGAGGCCGCCGCCCGGGCCGCGGCGGGCACCCCGTCCACGTAGGCCACGCGGTTTCCCAGCGTCGCCGGCACGCGCTCGCCGGGCGCGACCACGCCGACGAGGTTCATGGGGTCGGCGGCCGACAGCTCGACGCGCTCCGAGCCGTCGCGGGGTTCGCGCCGGGCCGCCCGCAGCGCCGGGACCACCTCGGGGAGCGCGAACTGCTCGCCGGTGAAGCCGGCGACGAAGCGGCCGCCGCGGATCTCGCCGCGGGCCTCGAGCCGCCGGAGCACGGGGAGGAGGTCGCGCCAGGGCGGCGACCCCGCCTCGCGCCCCAGGAGGTCGCGGAAGAGCACGCCCCAGCGGCGCAGGAGCTGGCCCGCGAGCCGGTCGACGAGGTCCGGCGGGGCGGCGTCGCGCCGGAGCAGGGCCCAGCGGCCGCCGGGCCCGGAGCGGCGCCGGTCGCGGCGCGGCGGCTCCACCAGCGCGCGCAGGCCGGAGAACCCGTCGCAGGTGACGGCGCCCGCGGAGACCAGCTCCCACAGCGCCCCCTCCAGCTCCGAGGGCATCCGCCCGGTCAGGGCCGCGAGGTCGCCGAGGAAGACGGCCCCGGCGCGCGCCAGGACCTCGACCACCGCCCGGGCCGAGGGGCCGAGCGGAGCCGCCGGTCCGGCGGCGGCCGCGAGCCAGGGGAGGTCCTGGCGCAGGCAGAGCGTCACCGGGGCGTTGCGCGTGGGGGCGGCGCGGCGGCGCGGCTCCTCGTCGGGCGCCGCCCCGACCGCGAGCCGGCCCCAGGCGACCTCGCCCGAGAGGCAGAGCTGGTCGAGCCAGCCCGGCTCGTACCCGGCGACGCGCGCCGGGAGGAGCTCGCGCTCCCAGGCGCCCGCGGGCGCGTGGAAGCCCTGGAGCCGCCCCACGACCTCGGCGACGCCCCGCGTCCCGTGAAGGCGCGTCCCCGGGGCCAGGTGCTGCCAGCGCAGCAGGAAGCGGAGGAGGTCGGCCGTGGCCACGGGCTCGATCTCGCGCCGCAGCTGGCCCAGGGTTCGCCGGTGGACGCGGGCGAGGAGCGAGCGCTCGCACCAGTGCGGCGCCTCGGCCGACCAGGGGGCGGCGGGGAGGAAGCGGCCGCGGAGGACGAGCCCCTCGGCCTCGAGCCCGAGGAGCGCGCCGGAGACGAGCGAGTCCTCGAGCCCCAGCCGCGCCGCGAGCTCGCCGGCCGTCACCGGCCCGACCCGGGGCATCCAGCCGCGCAGGACGCGGAGCGCCGCCTCGGCGGCTCCGGTGGGCGCGGCCTCGGAGGGGAGGGGATCGAGCGCCGGCTCGATGCGCGCCCCCGGGTCGAGGGCGGCCGCGAGCCGGATCCGCTCGCGCGCCACCCAGAACGCGCCGGGGGCGGCGCGGACGGCCCGGACGACGCGGCCCTGGCCGCGCAGCGCCTCGATCCAGCCCGCCCAGGGACCGGCCGCGCCCTCGGGGAGGACGCCGAGGTCGAGGAGCGCGTCGTGCACCTCCTCGGCGTCCCGGGGGTCCGGCCAGGCCTGCGCCGCCACCTCGGCGATGGCCCCGGCGTCGAGCGCGCCCAGGTCCGCGGCCTCGGCCGCCGGGAGGGTGCGGCGCAGGGCCACCGCCCGGGCGCGGCGCTCCTCGAGCGGCGCGTCGTCGAGGAAGGCCCAGGGGCGGGCGCCGACGATCTCGTGAGCCAGCGGCGAGGGCTCGGCGACCTCGCGGGTGGCGAGCCGGACGTCGCCCGCCTCGATGCGCGCCAGGAGCGCCTCGAGGCCGGGCAGGTCCATCGCCTCCTCCAGGCAGTCGCGCATCGCCTCCCGGACCAGCGGGTGGTCGGGGATCTCCACCGGCCCGTGGACGTCGGCGTTGTCCTGACAGGCGACCGCCATGGGGAAGACCGACGCCAGCAGGTCGTCGGCCCGCATCCGCTGGATGGGAGGCGGCACGCGGCGCCCGCCCGAGAAGCGGGGGAGGACCAGGGCGCGGGAGGTCGCCCAGCGCCAGCGCACCGGGAACATGGGCGCCTGGAGCGCCGCCGCCGTCAGCGCCGCCGCGGCCCCCTCCGGCCGCGCCAGATCCCGGACTGCCTCGAGGGGGAAGGAGTGCTGCGGCCCGAGCGAGAGCAGCACCCCCTCGTCGTTCGCGGCCGCCTGCAGCTCGAAGTCGAAGGTGCGGCAGAAGCGCTTGCGCAGGAGCAGCCCCAGCGCCCGGTTGAGGCGCGCGCCGAAGGGGGCGTGGAGGACGAGCTGCATCCCGCCGGCCTCGTCGAAGAAGCGCTCGGCGACGAGGAGCCGCTGGGTGGGGAGGGCGCCGAGGGCGGCCCGGCCGGCGGCGAGGTAGTCCACCGCCTGCCGCGCCCCGGCCTCGGGCAGGCCCCCTTCGGCCGCGAGCCAGCGGGCGGCGGCCTCGCGGTCGGCGAGCCGGGGCTCGAGCTCCTCCCGGAGAAGCGACACCTCCTCGGAGAGTCGCGCCGAGCGGCCCGGGGCCTCGCCGCGCCAGAAGGGGACGCCCGGCGGCGCGCCGTGCGCGTCCTCGACGCGCACCAGCCCCGCCTCGACGCGGCGGATCCGCCAGGAGGCGTTGCCGAGGAGGAAGACGTCGCCGGCGATGCTCTCCACCGCGAAGTCCTCGTCCACCTGGCCGACGACCGTCCCCTCCGGCTCGGCCACGACGGCGTACTGGGTGGAGTCGGGGATGGCGCCGCCGCCGGTGAGGGCCGCGAGGCGGGCCCCGCGGCGGCCGCGCACCAGGCCGCGGACCTCGTCGCGGTGGAGGAGCGCCGCCGCCCGCCCGCGCCGGGTCGAAACCCCTTCCGAGAGGATCCCGAGGAGCGCCTCGAAGTCGGCGCGCGTGAGGTCGCGGTAGGGCCAGGCCCGGCGGAAGCGCTCGAGGAGCTCGCCCTCGGCCACCGGGCCGCAGGCCGCCTCGGCGACGACCTGCTGGGCGAGGACGTCGAGCGGCTGGCGGCGGACGGCGGTCTCCTCGATCCGGCCCCCCCGCGCGGCGCGCACGAAGGCGGCGCACTCGACGAGCTCGTCGCGCGTCATGGGGAAGAGCCGCCCCCGGGGAACGGCGCCGCGCCAGTGGCCGGAGCGGCCGATGCGCTGCACGCCGGTGGAGACCGCGCCGGGCGAGCCGAGGAGCACGACCAGGTCGACGTGGCCGACGTCGATGCCTAGCTCCAGCGAGGCGGTGGCGACCACGGCGCGCAGCGCGCCGCCCTTCAACCTCTCCTCGGCGTCGAGCCGCCGGGCCCGCGACAGGCTCCCGTGGTGGGCGGCGACGGCGTCCGGCCCGAGCCGCTCGCCGAGCGCGTGGGCGACGCGCTCCGCCAGGCGCCGGGTGTTCACGAACACCAGGGTGGACCGGTGCTCCCGGGCCAGGGCCGCGACCCGGTCGTAGGTCTCGGCCCACATCTCGCCGGACGCCACGCCCGAGAGCTCGTCGCGCGGGACCTCGACGCCGAGGTCGAGCGGGCGGACCCGGCCCACCTCGACGATGGCGCAGTCGGGCTCGCCCCCCGGCCCGACGCGGGCCGCCCCGACCAGGAACCGGGCCACCTCCGCGACGGGGTGCTGCGTCGCCGAGAGCCCGACGCGCTGCAGGCGGCGTCCGGCCAGCGCGTCGAGCCGCTCCAGCGAGAGTGCCAGGTGCGCGCCCCGCTTGTCGCGGGCCACGGCGTGGATCTCGTCGGCGACGACGGCCCGGGCGGTGGCGAGGAGCCGGCGGCCGCTCTCGCTGGTGAGCAGGATGTACAGCGACTCGGGCGTGGTGACCAGGACGTGTGGGGGCCGGCGCGCCATGGCCTGCCGCCGCGCGGCGGGGGTGTCGCCGGTGCGCACCAGGACGCGAACCGCCGGGAGCTCCAGCCCCTGGGCCCGCGCCCGGGCCGCGATCTCGGCCAGCGGGGTGGAGAGGTTCCTCTCGACGTCGTTGGAGAGCGCCTTGAGCGGCGAGACGTAGACCACCGCGGTCTCGTCGCGGAGCGTGCCCTCGAGGCCGCGCCGCAGCAGGTCGTCGAGACAGGAGAGGAAGGCGGCGAGCGTCTTCCCCGAGCCGGTGGGGGCCGAGATCAGGAGGTCGCGGCCGGCGCGGATGTGCGGCCAGCCGAGCGCCTGTGGCTCGGTGGGGGTGCCGAACTTCTCCGCGAACCAGCCCCCGACGACGGGGTGAAAGCCCTGGAGCATCGCCCTAGCCTAACCGCACCCTCCGACCGGCGCCCCGCCGCGGCCGGGTCCCCACCGTGCCCGGCCCGGGCGGGCGCCGCGGCCGCACGCGGGCTAAGCTCCGCGGATGCGCTCGCTCCCTGCCTCGCTCGCCGCCGCCGCGCTCGCCGCCGCCGCCCTGTCTCCGGGGACGCCTGCCGCCGGCGGGGAGCTCCCCTGGGTGGAGGACGACCACGCCCGCGCCCTCGCCGAGGCGCGGGCGCGGAAGGTCCCCATCGTCGCCGACGTCTGGACGCCCTGGTGACACACCTGTCGCTTCATGAGGGCGACGGTCCTGCGGGACCCGCGCCTCCTGAAGCTCGCCGGGCGGTTCGTCTGGCTCTCCCTGGACGCCGAGAAGGAGCGGAACGCGGCCTTCCTGGAAGCGTTCTCCATCAGCGGCTACCCCACCTTCCTGGTCATCGAGGCCGGGTCCGGGAGGGCGGTGCTCCGCTGGCCCGGCTCCGCCGGCGTGCGGGAGATGGAGCGGCTCCTCGACGACGCCCTGGTGGCCCTGGGCGCCGCGGGCGGGTCGGGGCCGGAGGCGGCGCTGGCGCGCGGCGACCGGCTCCACGCCGAGGGGCGGGTGGACGACGCGGCCCAGGCCTGGCGCGAGGCGCTGCGGCTCGGCGGTCCCGGCTGGGAGCGGCGCGGGCGCGCCGTCGAGTCGCTGGTCCTCGCCTTCCAGGGCGCCGGGCAGGGCCGGCGCTGTGCCGCAGCGGCCCGCGACCTGGCCCCCGCCCTTCCCCGCGGCAGCTCCTTCGCCAACGCGGTCGTCACCGGCCTGTCCTGCGCACTCGGCGCCCCGGCCGAGGAGCCCTGGCGGGCGGCCGCGATCTCGCGGCTCGAGGACCTCTCGCGCCGGGCGGCGCGCTTGCCCGACCTCCTGGCCGACGACCGCGCCTTCGCGCTGCAGACGCTCGCCGAGGCGCGCGAGGCGGCCGGCGACGAGAAGGGAGCGCGGGGCCTGTGGCGCCGCCTCTGGACCTTCCTGGAGGCGGAGGGAAGGCGGGCGCCGAACGCCGAGGTCCGCGCCTCGCTCGACTCCTTCCGCACCACCTGCGCCATCTCGCTCGGCGACCCGGCGCGCGCGCTCCCCGCGCTCCGGGCCTCCGAGGCCTCGCTGCCCGGCGACTACAACCCGCCCTACCGCCTCGGCATCCTCCACCGCGAGATGGGGCGGAGCGCCGAGGCGCTGTCCGACGCCGACCGCGCCCTCGAGCGAGCGTACGGGCCGCGCAAGCTCCGGGTCTACGACCTCAAGGCGGGGCTCCAGCTCTCGGCCGGCGACGCCGCCGGGCGGCGGGCCACGCTCGAGGCGGCGCTGGCGCACGCGGCGACGCTGCCCGAGGCGCAGCAGCGGCGCGCTGCGGAGCTCGTGGAGCGGATGCGGAGGCAGCTGGCCGAGTGAGGCGGGCGGGGTCGCTGCCCGCGGTCGGGGACTCGTGGGACGCCGTGGCTCCGGCCGAGGTCGGCGTCGCTCCTCAGGGGATCCGGTACTTCAGCATCCGAACCTCCAGCGGGCCGTTCCAGAGCCGGTGCGACACCTGCGGCCGGAGCGGCATCGCTCGCTCGATGAGCGGGTTCCCGGACAGGAGCACGGCGCTCCAGCCGTGGAAGCGGATCGCCGCGCCCGCCAGGCCGCGGTAGAGCCCCTCGAGCTTCCGGCGCCGCAGCGCCTCGTCCCTCCGGCCCTCGCGCGCCGGGGGGCCCGCGAGCCGCTCGCCGTAGGGCGGGTTGGTGCAGAAGCTCCCCCGGTCCGCGAAGGGCGCGGCCTCGCGGGCGTCGCCGGGCTCGATGCGCACGTCGCCGGCGACGCCCGACGCCTCGGCGTTGCGGCGCACGGCCTCCAGGGCCCTGGGGTGGAGGTCGCGCGCCACCACCGGGGCCGGCGCGCGGGGCAGCGCCGCGGCCCGCGCCGCTTCCTTCATCCGGTCCCAGGTCGACTGCAGGGCGCCGCGGTAGGCCGGCCAGCGCTGGAAGCCCATGGGCCGCGACAGGCCCGGCGGGATCCCCCGCGCCCGGAGCGCCTGCTCGATGGCCAGCGTTCCCGAGCCGCACATGGGGTCGAGGAAGGGGAGGTCGACGGCGACGCCGCCCAGGAGCAGGACCGCCGCCGCCAGCGTCTCCTTCAGCGGCGCCGGCCCGGCGGCGACGCGCCAGCCGCGCTTGTGGAGCGGCTCGCCGGCGAGGTCGAGCGAGAGCGTCGCCTCCTCCCCGGCGAGGTGCAGGGCGATGCGGACGTCGGGGTCCTTCGGGTCGACGTCGGGCCGGGCGCCGAGCCGGTCGCGGAGCGCGTCCACCACCGCGTCCTTCACCTTGAGGGCGGCGAAGCCCGAGTGGGAGAGCGCGGGTGCGTCGCGCACCGCCGCGTCCACCGCCAGGGTGGTGCGGGCGCCGAGCCAGTCCGACCAGGCCACCGAGCGGGCCCCGTCGTAGAGCGAGGCGGCGTCGCCGGCGCGGAAGGCGGCCAGCTCCAGGAGGACGCGCATGGGCGTGCGGGCGTGGAGGCAGGCGCGCATCCCCGCCTCGAGGTCGCCCTCGAAGGAGACCCCCCCCGGCCCGCCGCGGACGCCGCGGAGCCGCAGCGCGGCCAGCTCGCGGCGGAGCGCGCCCTCGGTGCCGCGGGCGCAGGTGGCGAAGAAGCGCACGGCCCGGGAGCGCAGCTCAGGCGCGGGCGGCGGCGGCGCTGGGGTGCGGCAGCACGTCGAGGCAGACCCGGTCCTTGCCGGCCCGCTTGGCGTCGTACATGAGCTGGTCGGCCCGGCCCATCATCTCGTCCACCGAGCGCGCCGGCTGCGTGAAGCAGGCGGCGCCGATGCTGAAGGTGGCCGTCCAGCCGTTCTGGCCCAGGGTCGCTCCCAGGGTGGTCCGCAGCCGCTGGAGCAGGGGCTCGGCGGTGGCGGCGTCGGTGTCGACGAGGAGCAGGCCGAACTCGTCGCCGCCGAGGCGGGCGACGACGTCGACGGCGCGGGTGGCGCCCCGCAGGGTGGCCGCGGTGGTGACGAGGAAGGCGTCGCCGCGGGCGTGGCCCTGGGCGTCGTTCACGAGCTTGAAGTCGTCGACGTCGACGTAGGCGACCGTGAGGGGCCGGCCGGTGCGGCGGCTGCGCTCCAGCTCCACCGCCGCCGCCTCCTCGAAGGCCCGCCGGTTCGCCACCAGCGTGAGCGGGTCGGTGCGGGCCAGGCGCTGCTCGTTCTCGAGGCGCTGGCGCAGGGCCGCCAGGATCACGGCCAGCGTGGCGAAGGAGCCGGCCTGCACCACGAGGTTCCAGGCCCGGACGTGGAGAGCCAGGGCCGCGTGCCGCGCCGAGACGTCGGCCCCCATGGCCAGGAGGGCGCTCGTCACCGTCAGTACGACCCCGAAGCGCAGCCCCGCGAACCAGGTGCCGATTCCCACCGGCAGGAGGTAGAGCGGGGCGAAGTCCAGCTCGGGGCCGGTGAGGAAGTCCCCCACCGCCACCACCGCCATCAGGCCGATGGAGGTGACGAGGGAGCCGCCGCGCGAGAGGCGGCCCATCAGCTCGCCCATGTCGTCGAGCCGACCCCCGTTGGGGCGACGCAACTGGCCGTCGCGTCCGATGTTCCCCGCTTCCGTGCCGCCCCCGATCCGCCGCCGGTTGCCCCGGGCGTTCGATGATCCAGAAAATGCCAGGGAATCCGACAAGTCAAGTGGCGGCCGCGCCGTCCGGGTGGCACCGGGGGTCCGTCACCGCCGCGCCGCCGCACCGACACCGCGCCGACACGCCGGCGCGCTTATAAGTGCTCCGTGGCGGCGGTCCTCATCGTCGACGACGAGCGAGACATCCTCACGCTCCTCGACTTCAACCTGCGCCAGGCGGGGTTCGAGACGCTGCTCGCCTCCACGGCCGAGGAGGCGCTGGGGCAGGTGCGCCGCCGCGTCCCCGACCTGGTGGTCCTCGACCTCATGCTGCCCGACCTGCCGGGGACCGAGGTGTGCCGGAGGCTGAAGTCGTCGGAGCGGACCGCCCGGGTCCCGGTCGTCATGCTCACCGCCAAGGGCGAGGAGGTGGACCGGGTCGTCGGCTTCGAGCTCGGTGCCGACGACTACGTGGTGAAGCCCTTCAGCGTCCGCGAGCTCGTCCTCCGGCTGCAGGCGGTGCTGCGGCGGGCGGCCTCCGGCCCGGCGGCGGCGCCGCCGGAGCGCATCGGGCCGCTGCGCATCGACCTCGACGCGCACCGCGCCTTCGTGGGCGACGAGGAGGTGCCGCTCACGCCGCTGGAGTTCCGCCTCCTGGCGACCTTCATGGCCCGCGCCGGCCGCGTGCAGACGCGCGAGCAGCTGCTGGGCGACGTCTGGGAGATGTCGCCCGACCTCGAGACCCGGACGGTGGACACGCACGTGAAGCGGCTCCGGGAGAAGCTCGGGCCGGCGCGCGACCTGCTGGAGACGGTGCGGGGCGTCGGCTACCGGCTCCTGGACCCGGCCGACGGTGCCTGAACGTGGCGCTCACGCACCGCGGCAAGATCACAGAGGTGCTCCGGGCCCTGGAGGCCGAGGTCGCGGGCGGCGCGCGGGCCGAGCTTCCCACCGAGCTCCTCCGCCTCGCCGACCTCCTGGTGCGCCGCGCCGAGCGGGTCCGGCACAAGGAGGAGCCGGAGCGGGAGCTGCTCGCCGCCTTCCCCGACGCCGCCGGCATCGTCGGCGTCGACGGCGCCATCCGCGTGGCCAACTCCGCGCTCGACGCCCTGGCATCCGCCGGGCGCAGCGCCGGGCTCTCCCTGCTCGAGCTCACCCGCTCCGCCGAGCTCGGCGAGGCGGTCCGGCGCGCGCTGGAAGGAACGGCCAAGCGGCTCGAGGTCGCGTCCCCCCTCCTCCGCCGGACCTTCGTGGCACAGCTCACGCCGCTCCTGCGCGGAGAGGTGCTGCTCCTCCTGCGCGACGTCACCGAGGCGCGCCGCGCCGACCGTTCGCGCCGCGACTTCGTGGCCAACGCCTCCCACGAGCTCCGGACGCCGGTGGCCGCCATCCACGGCGCGGCCGAGACGCTGCTCCTGGGCGCCCTCCAGGACCCGCAGGCGGCGCGGAGCTTCGTCGAGATGATCGCGCGCCAGGCGGAGCGGCTGGCGCGGCTCACCCGGGATCTCCTCGACCTGTCGCGCATCGAGTCGGGCCAGTGGGCCATGCAGCTCGACCGGGTGGAGGTGGAGGGCGCGCTGCGGGCCGCCGGCGAGGTCGTCTCCCCGGGGGCGCGGGAGAAGGGCGTGGCGATCCGGCGCGAGGCGCCTGCCGGGCTGGCGGTGCGGGCCGACGCCCGGGCGCTGGAGCACGTCCTCGTGAACCTCGCCGACAACGCCGTGAAGTACACGCCTCAGGGGGGTCAGGTGACGCTCTCCGCCGACCGCGACGAGGGGCGCGTCCTCCTGGCCGTGGTCGACACGGGGCCGGGCATCGAGCGCCACCACCTTCCGCGCCTCTTCGAGCGGTTCTACCGAGCCGACGCGGGGCGCTCGCGCGACCAGGGCGGGACCGGGATCGGCCTGGCCCTGGTGAAGCACCTCGTCCAGGCGCAGGGCGGCGAGGTGGGCGTCGAGTCGGGCGCCGGCGGCAGCAGGTTCTGGGTCCGACTTCCCGAGGCGTGACGGGAGCTTCACGCGTTTCGCCGCCAGTCCGTCACCGTCTTGTCGCGCTGTTGCGCCACTTTTGCCGTGGCCTCCGGGTCGGGTGGGGAGCAAGATCCGCCCGGCATTCCGACCGACCGCGACATGACCGCGCACCCCCGCCGCCTGCATGACCGAGAGCTCGCAGGGCTCCGCGAGCAGCTGCTCTCCCTGGGCAGCAAGGTCGAGTCCCAGTTCGCCGGGAGCCTGCAGGCCCTGGCGGAGCGGGACGCGGAGGCCGCCCGACTCGTCGAGGCGGCGGCCTCCCAGGTGAGCCGGCTCGCCGTGGAGATCGACGAGGCCTGCCGGCGGATCCTGGCGGTCCGGAAGCGCGCGGCCCGGGACCTGCGCTTCGTCGCCGCCGCGCTGAAGATGCAGATGGACCTCGAGCGAATGGGCAACCTGACGGTGGGGCTGGCGCGGAGCGCCGTCGGCCTGGCGCAGGCGCCTCCCCGGAGCGGCGTCGGAGACCTCGTATCCCTCGCCCGGCTCACCCAGCAGCAGCTGCGGGCCACGCTCGACGCCCTCGCCCGGACCGACGCCGCGATGGCGCAGCGAGTCGTCGACGCCGACGGACACCTCGACGCCGCCTACCTCAGGTTCTTCCACCGCCTGCTGGGAGCGATGATCGAGGACTCGGGAGCCATCGAGCAGGCGACCGGCGTCCTGTTCGCGGCGAAGCACCTGGAGCGCTTCGGCGAGCACTGCACCAGCCTGGCGGAGATCGTGATCGGGCTGTCGCGGAGAGCCGACGCGCGGCATTCGCACGGACAGGGGGCGATCCGGGCGGGGGGCGAGGCGCTGGCGTCGGGAAGGGGCAGGTGAGACGGGGCGCGAGGACGGGGTTCCTCGATCCTTCCCCGTTTCGCCATGGAACCGCCACCCGGCTCGCCTATCCAGTGCGCTTCGCATCACCCGGAAGCACCCACCCCGAGACACGCCCGCCTCCAGGCGCCGCATGCCGGAGACCGGGGAAGGAAAGGACGACAGCATGCGTCGGCAGATGACCGGAATGGCGCTGGGGATCGGGCTCGCGCTCGCGGCTCCGGCGATGGCGGGAGCCCAGGGAGCCGCCATCAAGGTGGACCCCAGGCTCCCCGAGTACAAGGTGGTGCCGGGAGTCTCCGGGAAGCTCGCCTCCATCGGCTCGGACACCCTGAACAACCTCATGACCTTCTGGGCCGAGGAGTTCCGCAAGCTCTACCCGAACGTCACCGTCGAGATCGAGGGGAAGGGAAGCTCGACGGCGCCGCCGGCCCTCATCGCCGGGACGGCGCAGGTCGGCCCCATGAGCCGCGAGATGAAGGCCCAGGAGGTCGACGCCTTCGAGAAGAAGTTCGGCTACAAGCCGACGGCCATCCCGGTCGCGCTCGACGGGCTGGCGGTCTACGTCCACAAGGACAACCCCATCAAGTCCCTCACCCTCCAGCAGATCGACTCCATCTTCTCCAGCACGCGAAAGCGCGGCGGGCTGGAAGCGAACACCTGGGGCGACCTCGGTCTCAAGGGCGAGTGGGCCAAGCGCCCCATCAGCCTCTACGGCCGCAACAGCGCCTCGGGCACCTACGGCTTCTTCAAGGAGCACGCTCTCCGCAACGGCGACTACCGCAGCTCGGTGAAGGAGCAGCCGGGCTCCGCGTCCGTCGTCCAGGGCGTGGAGAAGGACCTCGGCGGGATCGGCTACAGCGGCATCGGCTACAAGACCTCGGGCGTCCGCGCCATTCCGGTCGCCGACAAGGGCGCACCCGTCGAGCCGACCCAGGCTTCGGTCGACAGCTTCGAGTACCCCATTGCGCGGTACCTGTACGTGTACATCAACGTGCCGCCGACCGGGGCCGATCCGCTCACCCGCGAGTTCATCCGCTTCATCCTCTCCAGGCAGGGCCAGGAGGACACCGTGAAGGACGGCTACTTCCCGCTTCCCGAGGCCAAGGCGGGCCAGAGCCGCAAGAGCGTCGGCGGAAAGGCCTGAGACCCGCGGGGTCAGTCCCGCGTCCCCGGGGGCCGCCGGTCGCGCGAACCGGCCGGCCCCCGATCGTCCTCGCCGCTGGGAGGACGCAGCCACGGAGCGTCGAGCATGGCCGCGCCGCAGGAACGACTGGCCGGTGAGGCCCCGCCCCGCGCGTACTCCGTCCCGAAGGCGGTCCCGCGGAGCGTGAAGGTCATCGACCGGACCGCCGGCGCCGTCATCCGCGTCTTCGGCGTCCTGGTCATCGCGGTGGTGGCGCTGATCTTCGTGTTCATCGTCCGGGAGATCGTGCCGCTCTTCGCCCCGGCGACGAGCGCCGTCCGCAGGGTGGCGTCGGCCGCTCCCCTCTCCCGCGGCCGGGAGCTCCTGGGAATCGACGAGTTCGAGAGCCTCGTCTATCTCGTCCGGGCCGACGGAACGGTGGAGCTCCGGGCCGTCGCCGACTGGGAGCACCCGCGGTTCCTGGCCCTCGATCTGCTCGGCGGCCGCCGGGTGACCGCGGCCTACCGCGTTCCGGCCCGCGACCTCCTGTTCATCGGCACCGCCGACGGCCGCGTCCTCGTCGCCCAGGCGGTCTTCGAGGCCACCTTCGACCCGGTCACGTCGGCGCGCACCATCACCCCGTCCGTGGCGCAGCTGGCCCTCGTCGAGCTGCCCTTCCGGGGGCCCGTGGTCCGCATCTTCGGGCGGGGCGCGCCAGGGCGGAGCACGGCCTTCGTCGCCGAGGGGCCGGGAGGGGAGATCGTCACCGCGACCCTCGAGCCGCGGGCCTTCGAGCAGGCCCGGGAGCGCGGGGGCGTCCTGGCCGCGACCGAGGACGCCGACGCGCCCTACGGCGTCCGGACCCTCGCGGCGTCGCTCGACGGAAGGGTGGCGGCGTTCGCCCTCGACGCGGAGGCGAGCCAGCTCTTCGTCGCCACCGAGGCGGGCAGCCTCCACCACTGGTACCTGCAGGACGACCGGGACAGGCCGTTCGCCGTGTACCCGTCCGCCGGCCGGATGGCCGGAGATCTGGGGCTCGAGCCGGCGGCAGCGCCGGCGACGCGGCGCGTGACCGCCCTGGAGCTGCTCATCGGCGACGCCTCGCTGGTGGTGGGC
>DATBLK010000111.1:0-6528 GCA_036555405.1 Anaeromyxobacteraceae bacterium | reverse complement strand
TCGACGACGCGGTTTGGCACCTCGATGTCGGCTCATCGCATCCTGGGGCTGGAGCAGGTCCCAAGGGTTTGGCTGTTCGCCAATTAAAGCGGTACGCGAGCTGGGTTCAAAACGTCGTGAGACAGTTTGGTCCCTATCTGCCGTGGGCGCAGGAGAAGTGAGAGGATCTGTCCTCAGTACGAGAGGACCGGGATGGACGCACCGCTGGTGTACCAGTTGTCTCGCCAGAGGCATCGCTGGGTAGCTATGTGCGGAACGGATAACCGCTGAAAGCATCTAAGCGGGAAGCCAACCTCGAGACGACTTCTCCCGGGCGCAAGCCCCTGAAGCCCCCTCGAAGACTACGAGGTCGATAGGCCGGAGGTGTACGCGCCGCGAGGCGCTCAGCCGACCGGTACTAATCGGGCGTGAGGCTTGGTCATCCTTTTTTCAGGCCGCAGGCGTCTGCGGTCGAGGTCGAGGTCGAGGTCCGGTTCGGGCCCGACCCGGCGAGGACTCGCTGGTCGCTTTCTTCCCTTCGTTTCGGTCGTCGGACGGTTCCGGCCGTTCGCTCTCTCGAAGAGTTTGCGGTGGCTACATCGGTGGGGTCACACCCGTTCCCATCCCGAACACGGAAGTTAAGCCCACCAGAGCCGATGGTACTGCACGGGAAGCCGTGCGGGAGAGTAGGTCGCCGCCGCATTTTTTTTCGGAAGGCCCGCCGCAGCCCGGCGGGCCTTCTCCTTTCCCGGTGCCGCCCCGGTGTCCGGGTCCGGCCCCCGGGATAGACTCGACGGCCGGGCGCCGGCGGCGCCGCGGGAGGACGTCGCATGGCGCGGGTCATGGTCGGGGTCATCGGGGGCACCGGGCTCGGCGAGGCCCTGGGTGGTCTCGGCGCCGGGGAGGTCCGGGCCGTGGAGACGCCCTTCGGCCCGCCCTCCGGCCCGGTCACCCTCACCGAGGTGGCGGGCGTGCCGGTCGCGTTGCTCTCGCGCCACGGCGAGGGGCACCTCCTCAATCCCTCCCGGGTGCCCTACCGCGCCAACCTCTACGCGCTGAAGGCGCTGGGCGTCACCCACGTCCTCGCCAGCGGGGCGGTGGGGAGCCTGCGCGAGGAGGTGCAGCCCCGCCACCTCGTCGTCCCCGACCAGATCATCGACCGGACCTTCCGCCGCGCCGGCACCTTCTTCGAGGACTTCGCCGTCCACGTGGAGTTCGCGGCGCCCTTCTGCCCCTCGCTCCGCAGCGTCCTCGCCAGGGCGGGGACCGGCCTGGCGACGCGCCTCCACCCCGGCGGCACCTACGTCTGCATGGAAGGCCCCCAGTTCTCGACGCGCGCCGAGAGCGAGCTCCACCGCTCCTGGGGCGCCTCGCTCATCGGAATGACGGCGATGCCCGAGGCGAAGCTCGCGCGCGAGGCGGAGCTCTGCTACGCGCTCGTGGCCTTGCCCACCGACTACGACTGCTGGCGTCCCCACCCGGCCAGCGTCGACCAGCAGAAGCTCATCGAGGAGATCCTGGGGAACGTGAAGGCGGCGACCCAGAACGCCCTGGAGCTCATCCGCCGGGCCATCCCCGCGGTGGCGGCGCAGGCGGACCGGCCCTGCACCTGCCACTCGGCGCTGGCGCTGGCCATCTGGTCGGACCGCGCCCGCATCCCCCCCGAGGTCCGCGAGCGGCTGAAGGTCCTGGTGGCGAAGTACCTCTAGGAGCCGAGGAGCTCCCTCGCACCCTGCACCGCGAGGTAGAGCGTCAGGGCGATCATCACTCCCGTGGTCGCCCAGGCGACGCCGTTGAAGAAGCGGCCGTTCCGCCACGGCCCCATGAGCTTCTGCTTGTTGATGAGGAGCAGCATGAACACCAGGATGAAGGGCAGCAGCACGCCGTTCAGGACCTGCGAGACCAGCATGATCCTGACGAGCGGCAGGCGCGGCCAGAGCACGACCAGGGCCCCCAGCACCAGGATGGAGCTGTAGAGCCAGTAGAACTCCTTCGCCTGGCCGTACTTCCGGTCGACGCCCGACTCCCAGCCGAACGCCTCGCAGACGTAGTAGGCGGTGGCGAGGGGCAGGATGGCGGCCGCGAAGAAGGAGGCGTTGAAGAGGCCGAAGGCGAAGAGCCAGGAGGCGTATCGGCCGGCGAGCGGCTCCAGGGCCAGCGCCGCCTGGCCGGCGGTCTCCACCCGGACGCCGGCGACGTGGAGGGTGGCGGCGCAGGCCACCACGATGGCGAAGGCCACGAGGTCGGTGACCACGCAGCCGGCGACCACGTCGAGCCGCGAGAAGCGGTAGTGCTCCACCTTGATGCCCTTCTCCACCACCGCGCTCTGGAGATAGAACTGCATCCAGGGGGCGATGGTCGTGCCCACCATCGCGATGAGCATTCCCACGTACTCGGCGTCGGCGTGGACCCGGGGGACGAAGGTGGCCTTCGCCACCTCGCCCCAGTCCGGCCGGGAGAAGGCCAGCGAGATGGGGTAGACGACGTAGAAGACGCTGGCGACGAGGAAGAACCGCTCCACCTGGCGGTAGCTGCCCTTCAGGACCAGCAGCCAGACCGCCGCCGCCGCGAAGGGGACCGACAGGTAGACCGGGACCCCGAAGATCTGCAGGCTCGCCGCCACCCCGGCGAACTCGGCCACCACGTTGCCGAGGTTGGCGACGATGAGCGCCACCGAGATCCAGAAGGTGACCCGCACGCCGAAGCTCTCGCGGATGAGGTCGGCGAGCCCCTTCCCGGTGACCACGCCCATCCGCGCGCTCATCTCCTGGACGACGATGAGCGCCAGGGTGATGGGGACCAGCGTCCAGAGGAGGTCGTAGCCGTAGCGCGACCCCGCCAGCGAGTAGGTGGTGATGCCGCCGGCGTCGTTGTCGACGCTGGCGGTGATGAGGCCCGGCCCGAGCACCGCCAGGAAGAGGACGACGCTGCGCCACCGCGGGCCGCGCTCGGCCCCGGCGGCGACGGCCTCAGCGGGCACCGAGCACCTCGGGGAGGATGTCGTCCACCGTCACCATCCCCTTCAGCACGCCGAGCGCGTCCACCACCGGGACCGAGAAGAGGTTGTACTTCGCCGCCGCCAGCGCCACGTCGCGGACCCTGTCGTCCACCCGGACGGTCGCCGGCGCATCCCGCATGAGGGCGCCGAGCCGGGCGGCCGGCTCGGCGAGGACCAGGTCCTTCAGCGTCAGCATCCCCTTGAGCACGCCGGCGGGGTCGGCCACGAAGATCTCGTAGACCAGCGGCACCTCCTCGGCGCGGCGCCGGATCTCCTCCACCGCCTCGGCGGCGGTGGCCTCGGGCGCGAGCTGGATGCGGTCGGGGGTCATGAGGCCGCCAGCCGAGTCGCTCCGGTACTCGAGCAGCTCGCGGACCTCGCGGGCCTCGGGGCGCTCCATGGCATCGAGGAGCTCCTGGCGGGTTTCCCCCGGAAGCTCGGAGAGCACGTCGGCGGCCTCGTCGGGCGCCATCTCCTCGAGGATGTCGGCGGCCCGCTCCGGCGGGACCTCCTCGAGGAGCTGGGCGGTGACCTCCGGCGAGGTCTCCTCCAGGGCGTCGGCCGCGGTCTCCACGTCGAGCCGCTCGAGGAGCACCTGGCGCTGGTCGCGGTCCAGGTCCTCCATGATCTCGGCGAGGTCGGCCGGGTGGAGCTGGGCGAGCATCCGCTGCGCCACCTCGAGCCGCACCAGCCCCGGAGAGCGGTCGAGCGGCTGGACGAGCTTCCAGGAGACGAGCTGGTCGGACCGGAGGTACGGGGCGGCGGGGCGGAAGGCGGAGACCGCCCGGTCCACCCACCCCTGCCACCCGAGTCGCCTGACCAGCCCGCGGAAGCCGACGTCGACATGGGCCACGCGGAGCTGCCCCTTCACCTCGAGGAAGTGGAGGTCGTTCACGCGGACGAGCTTGGCGTCGTGGACGTCCACGATCTGCCGGTCCAGGATCTCCTCGCCGAGCGCGATCCGGTCGGGCAGCGGCTGCTCCGGAGACTCCTCCTCCTCCTCGTCGCGGAGCACGACCGCGCCCGCGTCCATGCGCTGCACCGCCGACCAGGGGTACTGGCGCCGGCGCCGGCCGGCGCGGACGACGAGGCTCTCGACGGGAGGGTAGGGCTCGCCGGTGGCGGCGACGAGGTCGGCGAGCACGCCCAGGCGGCGCCCCGAGGCGTCGACGACGGGGCGGCCCAGGAGGTCGGAGAAGAAGAGGAAGCGCGGATGCGGCGTCGGCGTGCGCAGGTCCGGCGCGGTGGTCTCGGGCATGGGCGCTCCCGCGAGCAACGGAGAACGTCGCGGGTGTACGCTGCGGTCCCCAGCGTGTCAACGACGCGGCCGCGGGGCCGCGCCGCCTCGTGGCGTCGCGCCGCCCGGGCCGGCGGCCCCGCGCTACCCGAACCGAGTGGCGGGCGGCGTGAACCGGCGCCGCGCCCGCGCCGCCGCCTCGCGGACGTCGCAGCCCTCGATGTGGTCGTTCACGAGCCCGGTCGCCTGCATGAAGGCGTAGGCGGTGGTGGGGCCGACGAAGGTCCAGCCGCGTCGCCTGAGGTCCCGGGAGAGGGCGACGGAGGCCGGCGTCCGGGACATCCGGGAGAGAGCCCGCCAGGTGAGCCGCCGGGGCCGCTCGGCTGCCGGCGGCTCGAAGCTCCAGAAGTAGGCGGCGAGCGACCCGCGCTCGCCGGCGAGGTCGAGCGCGCGCCGCGCGTTGTTCAGGGCGGACTCGATCTTGCCCCGGTGCCGGACGATGCCGGCGTCGCCGAGGAGGCGGACGACGTCGCGCTCGCCGAAGCGGGCGACGCGGGCGGGGTCGAAGCCGGCGAAGGCGGCGCGGAAGGCCTCGCGCTTGCGCAGGATGGTGAGCCAGGAGAGGCCCGACTGGAAGCCCTCGAGGACGATCTTCTCGAAGAGGCGGCGGTCGTCGGCCACCGGGAAGCCCCACTCCTCGTCGTGGTAGCGCCGGTACTGGTCGTCGCCGGTGCACCAGAAGCAGCGCCGGCGACCACCCTCCCGGACGAGACGACGGATGCGGTCCGGCAACGCTCCCCCTCCGCTGCGGCGCTCGCGGGCGCCGCAGGGGCGCGATCTAACGGCCCCCGGGACCGGTTTCCGGGCCCGACCGGGTGCGACCGCGGCCGAGCGGTGTCGCAGGAGAAGACCCGTGCTAAGCCTCTCCCCGAGGGAGGGGCGCCCTGGGCGACCTCGAGTTCGACCGGAGCCCGTCGGCGCTCCGCTACATGCTGGGGTCGCTGGGCCCGCGGCCCGGCCTGCGGCGGACCGGCGGCTTCCCGCCGCTCCGCGCCGCCTGGAGGGGCCAGCGGGTGGACCGGCGCCGCCTCGACGCCTTCCTGCGGCTCAGCGGGCTCTCCGCCGCCGGTGGCGTCCCCATCCTGTACCTGCACGCGCTCGGCTTCCGCCTCCTCATGGCGATCCTCACGCAGCGCTCGTTCCCGCTGCCCATCCGGGCGGCTCTCCAGATCAGGAACCACCTCCTCCAGCGGCGGCCCGTCGCCGCCGGCGCCCTCCTCGACCTCGAGTCGTGCGTCGCGGGCCAGCGCATCCTGGAAAAGGGCGCCGAGGTGGACCTCCACACCGCGGCCCGCGCCGAGGGCGAGGTCGCCTGGGAGAGCCTCGTCACCTTCTACTACCGCGGCCGCCACGGCGAGGCGGGCGCGCCCTCGGCGCTGGCGCGGCTGCCCGACCTGGCGGGGGCGAGGGAGGTCGCGGCCTGGCGGGCGCCGCGCGGTGGCGGATGGAGGCTCGGCCGGCTCACCGGCGACTACAACCCGCTCCACTGGGCGCGCCTCTACCCGCGGCTCCTCGGCTACCGCGGCGCGTTCCACCAGCCGCCGCTGGTGCTGGGACAGTGCCTGGCGCGCCTCCCGGCCCCGCCCGGCGGGGCGCAGCGCCTCGACGCCTGGCTCAAGGGGCCCGTCTACTTCGATTCCGGCGTGCGCCTGCGCGCCTCGACCGACGCCCAGGGCGCCGCCTTCGCGCTGGTCGCCGGTGGCGAGGAGCGGCCGGCCATCGTCGGGCGCTGGCGGGCGGCGGGCGCGGAGGAGCGGCTCGCCGACGACGCGGCGGGCGGGGACGCGAGCTCGAGGTGAGGCTCCAGGCGGCGGCCGTCAGCGCCGCGCCTGGGCCCAGACCGGCGTCCCCCAGGCGTCGAGCCGCACGCGCATCAGCACCTTGAAGTGCGATGCGCCCGGGGTGCCGGGGTTCTGGGCCGCGTCGAGCGCGGCGGGCGTGTAGTCGAGCCGCACGCCGGTGGCCTCGAGCCAGCGGGCCACGGTTGCCACCGGCTCGATCCGCAAGGCATCCAGGGCGGAGACGGTGAGGCGCGTGCGCAGCCCGCTGGTGCTGAAGCGGGGCTCGTATCCCGGAACCGAGACCCGCGGCTGGCAGACGTCGCCGGCGCACGGCGCCGGCGGCGCCGCGGCTTCCCGCCGCGGGTCGGACGCCGCCTCCAGGCGGGCGGGAGGCGCGGCCGGTTCGGCCGGCCCGCGCGCGGCCTCCAGCCGGAGGTCCGGGGGCCGGTGCTCCGCGCTCCCCCAGTCGAGCG
>DATBLK010000075.1:0-2024 GCA_036555405.1 Anaeromyxobacteraceae bacterium | reverse complement strand
CGCCGTCGATCCCGACGGCACGGTCGCCTGGACGGTCGCCCCCTCCCTGGGCCGCGGGCCCCCGCAGCTGGCGCCGGCCGGAGCCCTGCTCCTGGCGCGGGCCCTCGACGGGAGCTGCGACGCGCTGGCGCGGGACGGCCGGACCCGCTGGAGCGCGCTCGCGCCGCGCGGCCCCGCGGCCGCCGAGCCGCGCGTCGCCCGGCGGGTGGTCATCCTGCCCGGCGACCCGACCCTGGCGCTCGACGCCGCCAGCGGCGCCCCGCTCGGCGCCCTCCCCCTTCCGCCGCCTGCGCGCCTCCTCTGCGACGGCGAGCTCGGGGTCGCCGCGCTCGACGCCGAGGGACTCCTGGCCCTGGCCCGGCTCGCGGGCCGGATGGGCGTGGTCGGGGACGAGGGCTGACGATCACACGCCGAGGAACAGCCGGCGGCCGAAGTTCACCGCCAGCTTGGCCTCGAAGATCTTCTGCGCCGATCGCTCGACGTCGTAAGGGACCCGGTGGTACTCCACGACCCGCGCCTCGGTGTCGTAGGTGACGAAGCAGGAGCGGGGGTCGTAGTCGCGCGGCTGTCCCACCGATCCCACCGAGACGATGTAGCGGCGGTCGGGCGCCAGCGCGATCCGGGGCGCCCCGACGTCGGCCACCTCGCCGTCCTCCCCCAGGGCGAAGGCCTTGCAGAGGTGGGAGTGGCCGATGAAGGTGACCTCGGGAAGCCGCTGCACGTGCGGCAGGAGCTCGCGCGCCTGCTCCAGCGCGAAGACGTACTCGTAGTCGGAGGGCATCACCGGAGACCCGTGGCTCAGCCCCACCTCGCCGACCCGGTGCGTGTAGGGCAGCGAGCGGAGCCAGTCGAGGTTCTCGGGCGACAGGCGCGCCGCCGTCCAGTCGAGCGCCTTGCGGGCGGCGTCGTAGTAGTAGCTGTAGTCCATCCGCCCGGTGACGGCGGCGTCGTGGTTTCCCAGGAGCACGACCCGGGCGCGCCGCCGGAGGCGGGTGCAGCACTCGTCGGGGCTGGCGCCGTAGCCCACCACGTCGCCGAGGCAGTAGACCTCGTCCGGCCGGAGGCCGTCGAGGGCCGCCTCGACCTCGGTGAGGGCCTCGATGTTCGCGTGGACGTCGCTGACGATGGCGATGCGCACGACGTCTCGTTCCCCGGGCCGGCAGGCGCGCGGCGGCAGGATGCTAGCCGCCGCCCCGACGAGCGGTCAACTTTCGACCGCGCCGAAGAGGTCGTCCTCCAGGTCGTCGAAATGGGCCAGCCGCCGGAACTCGGCGTAGCGCTCCCGGATGTCGGCGCCGCGCAGCGACCGGAACCTCTCCAGGCTGAACCGCTCCACCGCGAAGCTCGCCATCACGCTTCCCACCACGATGGCGCGGCGCATGGCCTCGGGGTCGTCGCGCCCGGTGCGGCTGAGGTAGCCCATGAAGCCGCCGGCGAAGCTGTCGCCGGCGCCGGTGGGGTCGAAGACGTCCGCCAGGGGGTAGGCGGTGGCCGCGAAGACCTCGGCGCCGGAGAAGAAGAGGGCGCCGTGCTCGCCGCGCTTCACCACCAGCGCCCTGGGCCCCATCGAGAGGATGGCGCGGGCCGCGCGCACCACGTTGTGCTCGCCGGCGAGCTCCCTCGCCTCGGCGTCGTTCACGAACAGGAGGTCGACGCGCCGGAGCGTGGTCCGGAGCGCCTCGCGCTTGGACTCGATCCAGTAGTTCATGGTGTCGGCGGCGACGAGCCGCGGCCGGGCCACCTGGTCCAGGACCGCGCCCTGCAGGTCGGGGTCGATGTTCCCCAGGAACACCCACTCCGACGAGCGCCAGGCGCGAGGAAGCTCCGGCCGGAAATCGGCGAACACGTTGAGGCGGGTCTCCAGCGTGTGGGCGGTGTTGAGGTCGTACTCGTACCGGCCCGACCAGCGGAAGGTGTCGCCCGGCCGCCGCGACAGGCCGGCCAGGTCCACGCCGCGCGAGGCCAGGAAGCCCAGGTGCTCCTCCGGGAAGTCCCCGCCCACCACGGCGACGAGCCGGACCGGC
>DATBLK010000073.1:0-6434 GCA_036555405.1 Anaeromyxobacteraceae bacterium | reverse complement strand
CGCCGCCTCGGGCGACGAGCGCCGGGCGCTCGCCCTCCGCGCGGCCGCGGCCTGCGGCGAGGCGCGCGCGCCTGCGCCCGGCCTCGTCCACTACCAGTTCCTCGACGGCGCATCCGGGTTCGCCGCCTGGTGTTGCGAGGGCGAGGCCTGGCTCCTGGCGGAGCGGCCCGCCGAGGCCGCCGCCGCCTTCGAGGAGGCGCTCCGGGAGCGGCCCGGGATCCCCGCGGCCCTGCTCGGCCTCGCCGAGGCGCGCCTCGAGGCCGGCGACCCCGCCGGCGCGCTCCGGCTCCTCGAGCCCCGCCTGGGCGAGGAGCCCGACGGCTGGGTCCTGGCCGCGGCCGCGGCGAGGGCCCTGGGTGCGCCGGCGGACGCCCGCGCCCTTCTCCGGCGCGCCCGGGAGCGGACCGGCCGCGGCTTCGGGGCGCCGCACCGGGCGGGGCGGATGGCGGCGCTCGGCGCGGCGCTGGGGGAGGGCCCGCGGTGAGGCCGCGGATCGCCCTCTGCCTCATCGCCCGGGACGAGGAGGCGATGCTCCCCGGGTGCCTGGCCTCCGTCCGCGGCGCGGTGGACGAGGTCGTGGTGGTCGACACCGGGTCGGTCGACCGGACGCGGGAGATCGCCCGGGAGGCCGGCGCCGCCCTGGCGGAGCTCGCCTGGCGCGACGACTTCGCCGCCGCGCGGAACGAGGCGCTGCGCCACGCCACCGCGGACTGGGTCCTGGTCCTCGACGCGGACGAGCGGCTCGCGCCCGGCGCGGGCCGCGCCCTCCGCGAGGAGGTGAGGCGCGCCGGGCCGCCGGCCGGGCTCCTGCCGCTCCACGACGCGGCCCGGCTCGACGCCGCGCCCGCGGACGTGGTCGCGGGCCGAGCCCGGCTGGGCGAGCCGCTCTGGCTGCCGCGGCTCCTCCGGCGCCTTCCCGACCTCCGATGGGAGGGGGTGGTCCACGAGGGCCCGACGCGATTCCTCGCGGCGCACGGGAACGCCGCCCGGCGGGTGCGGGCCGACATCGTCCACCTCGGCGCCGTTCCGGAGCTGCGGCGCGACCGGGACAAGGCGTCGCGGAACATCGCGCTCCTCGAGCGCCGCTGCGCCGCCGACCCGGAGGACCTGGCGGCGCTCGGCCTCCTCGCCCAGGAGCTCCTGGGCGCGGGCCGGCTGGCGGAGGCCCGCGCCGCGGCGGAGCGAGCCTGGTCGGTGCGGGCGCGGGCGCCCGGCCTCCTCGCCATCCGGGCGGCGGTGGCGCGCGCCGTCCTGGCGCTGCGCGCCGGCGAGCCCGAGCGCGCCCTGGAGGCGGCGCGCGCGGGGGCGGCGCGCGACGGCGAGCATCCGGATCTCTCCTGGCTCGCGGGGAAGGCGCTCGAGGAGCTGGCGGCGCGGGCCGGCGGAGCGGAGCGGCGCGCACGGCTGGAGGAGGCGGAGCGTGCCCACCGCGGGGCCGCCGCGATGCGCGAGGCGGTGCTGGTGGAGCGCTGCCTGCGCGGCACCTCCGGCTGGCTGGCGCAGGGCAGCCTGGGAAACGTGCTCCTGCAGCTCGGCCGGCCCGCCGAGGCGGCGGCCTGCTTCGAGGAGGCGCTGCGGGAGAAGGCCGACCTCGCCGACGCGCGGCTGGGGCTCGCCGAGGCGGCGCTCGACGGGGGCGAGCCCGGCCGGGCGCTGACGCTGTGCGAGCCGCTCCTCGGGGAGGCGCCGGACGGCTGGGTGCTGGCCGCCGCCGCGGCCCGCGCCATGGGATCGGAAGAGGACGCGCGGCTGCTGCTGGCGCGAGCGCGCGAGCGGGAGGGGAGCGGCTTCGTCGCGGGCCACCGGCGCGAGCGGATGCGCGCGCTGGAGAACGGGGGCGCGACCCCGACCTCGGCCGGCAACCACCATTCCCTCTCCCCCGCAGGGGGAGAGGGGCAGGGTGAGGGGGCCGTTCCGACCGCGAAACCCATCCCCCGCCGTTTCGCCGTCACCGTCGTCTCGCCGCCCGGCTACCCGCACGCCGCCGCGTTCCAGGAGGTCGCGGAGGCGCTGCACCACGGGCTCCGGGCCCTGGGGCACGACTCGACGCTCGGAACCGACCTCGACGTGCGCGGTCGCCAGCACGTGCTCCTCGGCGCCAACCTGCTCGGGCTCGCCGGGCGGAGGCCGCCGGAGGGGGCCATCCTCTACAACCTCGAGCAGGTGCAGGAGGGCTCGCCCTGGTTCGACGGCGGCCTGCTCGACCTCTACCGGCGGCACCGGCTCTGGGACTACAGCCGCCTCAACGCCGACGCCCTGGTGCGCCTCGGCGTGCCGCGGCCGGCGCTCGTGCCGGTGGGCTGGGTTCCGGAGCTGGAGCGCATCCCGCCCGCCGAGGAAGACGTCGACGTCCTCTTCTACGGCTCGGTGAACGAGCGCCGCCGCGACCTCCTGGTGGAGCTCGAGCGCCGCGGGGCCCGGGTCCACGCCGCCTGCGGCGTCTACGGGGCCGAGCGCGACCGGCTGGTGGCCCGCTCGCGCATCGTCCTCAACGTCCACTTCTACGAGGCCCGCGTGTTCGAGATCGTCCGCGTCTCCTACCTGCTCGCCAACGGCCGGGTGGTGGTCTCGGAGCGCGGTGCCGACCCGGAGGAGGAGCGACCCTTCGAGTCCGGCGTCGCCTTCGCGCCCTACCAGGCGCTCGCCGACCGCTGCCTCGAGCTCCTGGCGCGGCCCGACGAGCGCCGCCGGATCGCCGAGGCGGGCCGGGCGGAGATGCGGGCCCGGCCCCAGGCGGAGCTCCTGCGAGGCGCGCTGGCCCTGGCAGGAGCGTAGGCGGCGGGCCCACCGCCCCGGGCCATCGGATCAGGGGACCTGCGCCTCGGCCGCGGCGCCGGAAGGCGGCGGCGGCAGCGCGCCGAAGGTCATCGCCAGGCCGTCGACGACCCCGATGCGCCGGCCGGCCTCGAGGAACCCGGCCAGCAGCGAGTCGGCAGCGTCGGGTCGACCCTCGTCGAGGCCGCCGGCATCCCGGAAGAAGCCGGCCCGGACCGCCAGGAAGGCTCCGGAGAGGCCGGACTCGTCGCTCGGGCAGACCGCGGCGACGGGCTCGCCGGCGAAGACCCCCGCGAGCTGCCTCAGCCAGCCGGGCCCGACCTCGGCGCTGCGGTCGAGGAAGACGATGGCGTCGCCCAGCGCCGCCGACGCAGCCTGGTTGCAGGCGCGCGCGAAGCCGGCGTCCTCCTCGTTGCGGATGACGCGGATGCCCTCCAGGAGAGGGAGCGCGACCCTGGTGTCGTCCGTCGAGCCGTTGTCGACGACGATGGTCTCCCGCCGGACGCCACCCGAATGGATGGCCAGGGCCGTGAGGCAGCGGAGCGTCGACTCCCAGCCGTCGCGAACGGGAACGACGATGGACACCGACGGGAGGGGAGGGGGCTGGCTCATGGCGATCGCCTTTCGGGCCCGCAGGGGCCGCGAGGCACGGCGCCTAGCAAGCCCGGTACCGGGGCCCGGGAAGCGAGCGGGGACGGGCGCTTGCGACGCGTCAGCTCCCTGGCGCTCCGGTACCCGGCGCGTCCGGCGCCAACGCCATGACGGGGCGGCGGCGCGCAGCGGCGCGCCGGGAGCGCCCAAGCACCGGGTACCTGGAGCGCGGCCGCGAGCTGCGACCTGGCTCCCTTCTTGCTGCCGAGCGCACCGCGGCCGGCGTCCCCGCCATCCGGGCCGACGCCCGGCTTCGCCGCGGGGAGATGACATGGGCTTCGTCGAGCGCCTCGACCCGGACCAGCACCACGGCGAGCTCTTCTACCTCGAGCACATGGCCCGCTACCGCTGGGCCGAGGCCTTCGCCCGCGGCCGGATGGTCCTCGACGTCGCCTGCGGCACCGGCTACGGCTCCCGGCTCCTCGCCGAGGCCGGGGCGCGGTTCGTGGCGTCCGTCGACGTGTCGCCCGAGGCCCTGACCGCGGCCCGCCAGCGCTTCGGCCACGAGCGCGCGGCCCCGGTCCGGGCCGACGCCGTCCGCCTCCCGTTCGGCGACGCCTCGTTCGATCTGGTGGTCTCCTTCGAGACCATCGAGCACCTGCCGGAGCCCGAGCGGCTCGTCGCCGAGATGCGCCGCGTCCTCCGGCGGGAGGGGCTGGTCGTCGTCTCCAGCCCGAACCGCGCGATCTTCGGCGGGAAGAACCCCTTCCACCCGTCGGAGATGACGGTCCCCGAGCTGCGGAGGAAGCTGGCGCGGGAGTTCCCGGCGGTCCACCTGGTGCCTCAGTTCCTCGCCCTCGGGAGCCAGGTGGACGACCGCGGGGTGCCGGGCGTCTGCGCCGGAGAGGTGCGCGGCCCCGGGCCCGAGGCGGCGCCCTACGTGGTCGCGGTCTGCGGCGAGGCGCTCCCCGACGCGCTGCCGAGCCCGGTCCTGGCCGCGGGCGTCGAGATGGTGGAGAAGCTCAGGCTGCACATCGCGAGCCTCGAGGGCGGCGTCGCCCAGCGCGACGCGAGCATCGCCCGGCTCGAGGCCGCCCTGCGGGCGGAACGCGTGCGGGCCGCGGCGGGCGCCGCCGAGCTGGTGCGGGCGGCCGGCGAGCTCGAGCGGGCCCTCGACGACATCCGCGCCCGGGAGCGGGCGGTCGCCGAGCGCGAGCGCCGGGTCGTGCAGGCGGCCCCCGGCCAGCCTCCGCTCGAGCCGGTGCCGCGAGTCCGGTGAGCCCGAGGCAGCTGGTCTCGTCGCTCCGGGCGCGGGAGGATTCCACGATCCTCCGGGGTGCCGGCGGCCGGCCCCACCCGGACTCTCGCCGGTCACGCCCGGGTCCGGGGCCTGTCCGCGCGGCGCCGCCGGCGTGTATCCTCGGCGCGGGTGAAACCCCACCTCATCGTCAACCCCATGAGCGCCAACGGCCGCACCGGGCGCCACTTCGACCGCATCGCCGCCGCGGTGCGGGCGGCCATCGGCGACTTCGAGGCCGCCTTCACCCGCTGTCGCGGCGACGGCGCCGTGCTGGCGCGGGAGGCGGTGGGCGCCGGCTCGCGGCTCGTCGTGGCGGTGGGCGGCGACGGGACCGCGAACGAGGTCGTGGACGGCCTCGCCCACCTGGCCCACCCCGACGTCCGCTTCGGCTTCATCCCGCGCGGCACCGGCGGCGACCTGAAGCGCACCCTGGGGACGCCGGAGGACACGCAGCGCGCCGCGCGCGTGCTCTCGACGGGCCGCGAGCTGGTCTGCGACCTGGGCCGCGTGGAGTTCCTGGACCACCGGGGGCGGCCGGCGGTGCGCCACTTCGCCAACGTGGCCGGCTGCGGCATCGACGGGCGCGTCGTGGAGAGGGTGGACAGCACCAGCAAGGTGCTGGGCGGCCGCATCTCGTTCCAGATCGCGGCGGCCCGGGCCCTGCTCGGCTGGACCGACCAGCGCGTTCGCTGGCGCGCCGACGGAGGCGGGTGGCGCGAGGAGCCCGTGACCTGCATCGCGGTGTGCAACGGCCGCTTCTTCGGCGGCGGGATGATGGTCGCGCCCGGGGCGCGCGTCGACGACGGCCTCTTCGACGTCACCGTGTGGCAGGGGCTGGGCATCAAGGACTTCGTGCTCCGGAAGCACAAGCTCTACGACGGCTCGCACGTGGAGCTCCCCAACACCCGGACGCTGCGGGCCCGCACCGTCGAGGTCGAGCCCCTGGGAGGCGAGCGGGTCCTGCTCGACGTCGACGGAGAAGGTCCGGGGACGCTTCCGGCCCGGTTCACGATCCTGCCCCTGGCCCTCCGGCTGAAGGTGCCGGGCGCGCCCTCGGGGTAGCGCTCAGGCGCATCGCCAGTACGCCGTGGCCACCAGCGTCCGCCGCGGCCGCACCTCGGCGCGGCGGGCGAGCTCGCCGAGGGCCCGGTCCTTCTCGGCATAGCGCTGGGCCTCGGCCGCCCGCAGCGCCTCGAGGCGCTGCCGGTAGTCGCGCTCGGCGCGCTGGAGCAGGTCGCGCCGCGCCGCCGGCGCCAGGTCCGCCTGGGTCCGGCCCCCGGCCCGGGCGCGCTCCCAGGCGGCCCGCGCCTCCTCTGCGGCCCGCCGCGAGGCGCCGAGGCCGTCCTCCACCGATCGGTCCCATCGCTCCCGGGCCTCGTCGAAGGCCGCGCCCGAGCGGGCCTCGGCCTCGGCGAGGAGTCGCGCCTCCGCTTCCCGGAGCGCCGCTTCCTGGGCCTCGCCGACCGGCAGGGCCGGCCCTCCGCCGGCGCCGGCGTCCTCCCGCGCCGGCGCCCCGGCGAAGGCTCGGGCTTCTGCGGCGGACAGGGCCCGGTAGGCCTCGCCGTCGCTCCACAGCACCAGGTGGGCCACCCGTTCCTCGGGGAGGATGCCCCCGAGTGCGAAGCGGTACACGAACCACCAGCCCTCGCGGCCGGCGAGGAGCCCGAGCGCCCCCGGCAGGCCCCGCGCCTCCACGGCGATCCGCGACACCGCCGGCAGCGGCCGGGCCCTGACCTCCTCGGAGGCGGCGCGGGCCAGGCGCGAGCGG
>DATBLK010000067.1:0-9081 GCA_036555405.1 Anaeromyxobacteraceae bacterium | reverse complement strand
GTTCTGCCCGTACTTCATGACCACGCCGTGGGCGTTCGTTCCCAGGATCTTCCGCTTCAGGTCGCGCTCGAAGCCGCTCATCACCGAGAGCACGACGGTGAGGGCCCAGACGCCGATGGCGACGCCGCCGATGGAGATGAGCGTCATCAGCAGCGTCGCCGGCATCCGCGGACGCCACCAGGGCTGGCCCCGCCCGGCGGCCCTGCGCTCGCGGAGGTCCCGCGCGAAGGAGGCGCCCAGCGCCACCAGCAGGCCAGGGAGGAGCCCGGTGACCACCATGAGGAAGAGCGCCAGGAGCGTCCGCGGCGAGAGGCGCAGGTGGGCGCGGGCCACGAAGAGCTCGTAGGAGAGGGAGGCGTCGAGCCGCCCGCCGCCTCGCAGGAGGAAGCCCAGGCTCGATCCGGCGAAGGCGGCCGAGGCCGCGCCGGCGGCGACCAGGGCGAGCCCCAGCCCGAGCACCAGACGCCCCTGCTGCTCCCAGGCCTGCAGCGGCAGCGCCGCGCCCCGCAGCTTCGGGGCCGCGGCCAGGCCGGGGCCCAGGAGGAGCGCGAGCAGGATCCCGGCCGAGGCCGCGATCTCGTAGAAGGCGAGGCGACGGCCCGCCGCCGCGGCGAGGGCCCCGAGCGCCGCGGCCCACGCCGCCCCGGCGAGGAGGGCGAGCCGCAGCGCCGGTCCGGGCGCGAGCCCGAGGCGGTCGCCCAGGTGGCTCGCGAGCAACGCCGCGAGCAGCGGAGCACCCAGCACCGCCGCCGCGGAGAGGGCGAAGGACCCGAGGTGGAAGACCGGGACCGGGGGCGGGGCCGGGGTCGTCGCCGCCTCACCCCGGCCCTCCCGCTCGGGAGGGCCTTGCCCTCCAGACCTGCCCCCGCTGGGCGGGGGAGAGGGAGCTGCGGTCGCGGTCGATTCGGCCATGGCCCTCCCGGCGTGAACGCCGGCCGCCCCGAGCCTACTCCCGCGTCTTCAGGAGGGGAAAGAGGATGACGTCCCGGATCGACGGCGAGTCGGTGAGGACCATGGCCACCCGGTCGATGCCGATCCCCTCCCCCCCGGTCGGCGGCATGCCGATCTCCAGGGCCCGGACGAAGTCCTCGTCGTAGGGCATCGCCTCCTCGTCTCCGGCGGCCCGGGCCCGCACCTGCGCCTCGAAGCGCGAGCGCTGGTCGAGCGGGTCGTTGAGCTCGGAGAAGGCGTTCGCCATCTCCATCCCGGCGACGAAGAGCTCGAACCGGTCGACGAGCCGCGGGTCGGCGTCGCGCCGGCGCGAGAGCGGGCTCGTCTCCAGCGGGAAGTCGAGCACGAAGGAGGGGCGGTCCCGCGGCAGCTCCTGCTCGCAGAACACCTCGAAGGCGATGGCGACGACCTCGCCCGGCGTCCGCTTCGCCGCCTGCTCCAGCTTCCAGGCGTCCTCCGAGGCGTGCTCGCGCGCCGCCGCCCGGGCCACCGCCTCGGCCAGGCCGCGGCCCGCCAGCGCGTCCTCCGCCGGGAGCCCGAGGGCCCGGGCGCCCATCTCCAGCAGCGAGAACCTCGGATAGGGCGGGGTGAAGTCGATGGCCCGGCCCTGGAAGGTCACGACCGGCCCGCCCGCCACCTCCACCGCCAGCCGGTGGAAGAGCGCCTCGGTGAGGGCCATGAGGTCCTCGTGGGTGGCGTAGGCCTGGTAGAACTCGACCATCGTGAACTCGGGGTTGTGCCGCCGGTCGATCCCCTCGTTCCGGAAGATGCGCCCGATCTCGTAGACGCGGTCCAGCCCCCCGACGACCAGCCGCTTCAGGTGCAGCTCGGTGGCGATGCGCAGCTTGAGGTCGATGTCGAGGGCGTTGTGGTGCGTCGCGAAGGGCCGGGCCGCGGCGCCGCCCGCCTCCTCCGGCTTGTGGAGCGTCGGCGTCTCCACCTCGAGGTAGCCGCGGTCGTCGAGGAAGCGGCGCACGGTGGAGACGACGCGGGCGCGCTTGCGGAACACCTCGCGGACGCCGGGGGTCACGGCGAGGTCCAGGTAGCGCTGGCGGTAGCGGGCCTCGACGTCGGTGAGCCCGTGCCACTTCTCGGGAAGGGGGCGCAGCGACTTCGTGAGGATGGTGAAGCGCGTCGCCTCGACGGTGAGCTCGCCGGTCCGGGTCCGCGTCGCCGGCCCCTCGGCCCCGACGACGTCGCCGACGTCGAGGAGCTGGAACACCTCGAAGCCGCGGTCGCCCACCCGGTCCTTCTTCACCCACACCTGGATGTCGCCGGAGCGGTCGCGCACCCTGAGGAAAGCCGCCTTGCCGAAGCTGCGCACCGCGAGGCAGCGGCCGGCCACCGACCAGCTCCCGGGGTCCCGCCCGATCTCCTCCGCCGGCTGGTCGCGGTAGCGAGCCGCGAGGTCGGCGGCCAGGTGCCGGGGGGCGAATCCGTTGCCCCAGGGGTTCACGCCCAGCGCGCGCAGCGCCTCGGCCTTCCGCAGCCGCTGCGCCATGATCTCCCGCTCGCTCGTCCCCAGATCCTCGGCCATGCGCCTTCCCTGCCCGGGCGGGCGCAGGGAGGCTAGTCGGGCGGGCGCGACAGGTCAAACCGGCCGGTACACGGCGTAGTCGACCTCGGGGAAGATGCCGTCCTTCCTCTCGACCTCGCCGAGCCAGCCCTCGTCGACGGTCCCGGCCCGGAGCTGATCGTGGAGCCGCCCGAAGCGGAGCAGGTGCTCCTTGGTGCGCCGGATGGCGTAGTCCACCATCGTCCCGGTCTTCATGATGAAGGCCCAGTCCGACGACTGCGCCAGGAGCAGCTCCCGGGCCGCCTGGTTCAGGGCGCGGCGCTGCAGGGCCGTCGGCTCGCGGTGGTCCCGCGCCAGCGCGATCATCCGCTCGGCCGCCTTGTGGAGGTGCCGGTAGACCCAGTCGTTGGAGCCGTCGAGCCAGACCCCGGCGTACCCGCCCGCGCCCCAGGAGCACATCGGCGGCGTGGCGACCTGCTGCTCCGGGTTCTCCCGCAGGTAGTCGCCGGGAGTCGCCAGGCGGAACACCTTCTGGTCGTGGGCCACCTTGCGGATGAGGAAGTCGATGAAGGTCGGCCCCTCGTACCACCAGTGGCCGTAGAGCTCCGCGTCGTAGGGCGCGACCACGATGGGCCTGACGCTCCCCATCCGCGAGGCGAGGTGCTCGATCTGCCGCTCGCGGTTGAACATGAAGTTCCCCGCGTGCTCCGCCGCTCGCTCCCGGGCGCGGCCCGGGTCGTAGGGCTCCTTGTGGGCCGTCTTCCCGGTGATGCGGTGGTACTTGATGCCCACGTTCTTCCGCTGCCCGGTGGGCTGCACGTGGTCGCGGACGTACTCGAGGTCGAGGTCCCAGCCCACGTCCCGGTAGAACTCGCGGTAGTCGGCGTCGCCGGGGTATCCGTGCTCGGCGCTCCAGACCTGCATCGAGGACTCGGCGTCGCGCCCGAAGGCGGCCGGGCCGGTGGGGGTGTAGAGCGGCGCGTAGACCCCGTACCGCGGCCGCGGGGTGGCGTCGGCGATGCCGTGGGTGTCGACGAAGAAGTAGCGCAGGTTCTGCTCGGCGAGGAACTGGTCGACGCCCGGGTAGTAGCCGCACTCGGGAAGCCAGATGCCGACCGGGTCGCGACCGAAGCTGCGCCGGTGGTACGCGGCCGCCACCGCCACCTGGGCCCGCGCCGCCTCCGGGACCGTCTCCATGAGCGGCAGGAACCCGTGGGTGGCGCCGCAGGTGACGAGCTCGAGCCGACCCGCCTCCTCGAGCCGGCCGAAGGCCCCGACGAGGTCGCGGCGGTACCGGTCGTGGAAGTGTCCCCGGAGATCGCCGAACTCGCTCCGGTAGTGGAGGGCGAGCGGGTGGAAGGTCGGGTCGCCGCGGGTGCGGTGCACCTCCCGGTCGGCGAGCTCGCAGAGCTTGTCGAGCCGCCGGGCGTAGCGCCGCATCAGCAGCTCGTCCCGCAGCATCGCCACCAGCGGCGGCGACATCGTCATCGAGATGCGGAAGGGTATGCCCTCGTCGGCGGCGCGGTCGAAGACCCGCAGCAGCGGCAGGTAGGTCTCGGTGATGGCCTCGTAGAGCCAGTCCTCCTCCAGGAAGTCCTCGTGCTCGGGGTGGCGCACGAAGGGGAGGTGGGCGTGGAGGTGCAGCGAGAGGTAGCCGAGCACGTCGCCCATGGGTCAGCGCCCGCCGCCCCAGGGCGAGGAGGGCGACCCGGGAGCCGACCAGGGCGACGAGGGGCGGCCCCCCATGCCCCCGGCGCTCCCCCCCCCGGCGCCGGCGCCGAAGCGCGCCCAGTCCCCGAAGCGCGCCAGGTGCTCGCGGAGGTCGTCGGCGAAGGGCGCGCCGGCGCGCCACTGGCCCAGCCAGCGCGCCAGGTGGACGCCCCAGTCGATGCGGGCGAAGCGGTCGTCCACGAGCGCCGACGGGCCCACCGGCGGAAGCCGCACGGCGTTCGAGGGGCGAGGCAGGAGCCGCTCCTGGCGCGCGTCGGCGATGTGGATCTCGGCGCGGTACAGCCGCCCGGGCTCGAGGTCGTGGAGGTACCAGCTCCGCGCCTCCAGGGCGAAGGGCTCGACCCGGACCCGCTCCCACTCGTCGCCCCGCCGCGCGAAGAGCCAGATCTCGGCCCGCCCGCCCTGGAGGCCGGCCCAGGCCCGCTCCAGGGTCGGCGCCGCGTGGTCCCAGTAGAGGAACAGCGTGCTCGGGTCGCGGGGCAGGGCCACCAGGGCGTCGTCGCCGTAGCCCCAGGGCAGGTCGCCGAGGTCGTCCGCATCCGGCCGCGGGCGCGGCTGGGAGCGGCCGCGCGGTGCGGCGGCGCTCTCGACCGCCGCCTCGGTCATGGGGTGTGGCGCCTCCCGGACGGCCTCCTCGCCGCGCACCCGGGCGACGAAGTGGCTCTCCGGATCCGGCTCCGCCGCCGGGCGCGGAGGCGGCGGAAGGGCGCGGGCCGCCGCCGGGCGCCGCTTGCGCTCCGGCGCCGGCGCGGCGGCGACCGGCTTCCTCGCGCCGCCCCTCGCGCCCGCGGCCTTCGGGACCGCCGCCCCGGGCTTCGCCTTCGCCGCCCGGGCCGCGGCCTTCGGCGCGCCGGCCGCCTTCCGCCCGCGGGCACCCCGCGTCCCCGCCCTGGTCTTCTTCCGGCTTGCCATGGCGCCCTCAAAGCAGCCCGGTTCGGGGGCGTCAAGGCCTTTCGACGTCCGCCCCTTCTGCTAGGCTCCCGGCACGTCCCGCCTGCACCGGGAGTCGCCCGCTTGAGCCCATCGTCCGGAGAGGTGCCCTGCCCGCGTTGCGGCTCCCCCCATGCACCCGAGGAGGCCTGCTCCACCGGCACGCTTCCCGATCCCGGCCAGATGCCCCCGGCGGCGCCCGATCCGCTCCTCGGGAGCATGGTCGGGTCGTTCCGCATCCAGCGGCTCCTGGGGCGCGGCGGCATGGGCTCGGTCTACCTCGGCGAGCACCCGGTCATCGGCAGCCGGGTGGCCATCAAGTTCCTCCACGAGTCCCTGGCGGCGAACCCGGAGCTCGTCGGGCGCTTCTACGACGAGGCCCGGGCCGTGAACCTCATCGGCCACGAGAACATCGTCGCCATCTACGACCTGGCCCTGCTCCCGCCGGGCCGGTACTACATCGTGATGGAGTACCTGGAGGGCGAGACGCTCGCCGCCCTCCTGCGGCACGGCCCCCTGGACCAGGCGCTGGCGCTCGACGTGCTGCTGCAGCTCACCGGCGCCCTGTTCGCGGCCCACGAGCGCGGCATCGTCCACCGCGACCTGAAGCCCGAGAACGTCTTCCTGATCCGCCGCCGGGCGCAGGACCGCTTCGTGAAGCTGGTGGACTTCGGGATCGCCAAGCTCGGCGACCGCAGCTCGGGCGCGCACACCGCCGCCGGCATGATCGTGGGCACGCCGGAGTACATGGCGCCGGAGCAGTGCGACAACCGGCCCGTCGACGCGCGTGCCGACGTCTACGCCCTGGGCATCATGGCCTACGAGGTCGCCACCGGGAGGCTCCCGTTCACCGCGCAGGGCGTGGCCCAGGTGCTCCTCAAGCAGCTCCGGGAGCAGGCCGACCCGCCCGGCCGCGTTCGCTCGGGGATCCACCCCGTCTTCGAGTCGGCCATCATGCGCGCCCTGGAGAAGCGGCCGGAGGACCGGTTCCCCGACATGCGGGCCTTCGGCGAGGCGCTCCAGCGGGCCCTCGAGGCCGTCGGCCCGCCGAGGGCGCCCGGGCCGGTCCCGACCCCGGTGCCGGCCCTCACCCCGCCGCCTCCGCCCGTCGCCCCGGCCCCGCCCGTCGCCCCGCCGCCGCCGGTCCCGGTGCCCGACGTCCGCGTCGAGGTGCGCGCCCGGGGAGCCGCGCTGCGGCTCCGGGTCGCCGAGGTCTCGCGCGGCGGCCTGTTCCTCTGCGCCGACGCCGACCTCCCCCCGCTCCTCTCCAGGGTGGCGCTCGCCCTGCGCGCCCAGGACGGGCGGGAGGTGACGGTCCCGGGCGAGGTGGTCCGCCACGTGTCGCCGGCCCAGGCCGCGGCCTGGCACATGGAGCCGGGGTTCGCGGTCCAGGTCGCGCCCGGGGAGGAGGAGCGGCTGGCCCTCGACGAGCTGGCGCTCCGGCTGCGCGCCCCGGTCGCGCCGGCGCGCCACGCCACCATCGACGGGGTCGGCGCGCTCCAGCTCCTCGAGAGCCTCGAGCTTCGCGCCGCCCGCGGCCACTACGAGCTCCTGGACGCCCGGCTCGACGCCGGGCTGCCCGAGGTCCGCGAGCGCGCCCGGGCCCTGCGCCGCCAGGTCCAGGACCTCCGCGTCAAGCTTCCCCCTGCGGCGCAGGTGACCCGGGTCGCCGCGCTGCTCGAGCGCATCGAGCATGCGGTCCACGTCCTGGGGACGCCCGCCGAGCGGCTCCTCTTCGACGCCCGGCGCGGCAACTTCCGCGGCGTGGCCCACTGCGTCACCGCCGGCGTGGCGCCGGCCCTGGTCGCGGCCCGGCGGAGCGCCTTTCTCGCCGAGCGGCCAGGGCAGGAGACGGAGGCGCAGCGCCGCGTCGCCCGCGCCCAGGTGGCCCGGAAGATGGGGAACGACGAGGCCGCGCGCGCGGAGCTGGAGGCGGCGCTGGCGGCCGACCCGCTCAACCTGGACCTGCACCGCGAGCTCGCCAGCCTGGAGCGGGCGCCCGCCGAGGCCCGCGGCCCCTGACGGCTGGTGCGGTAGGATCGCCCGCCGGTGCTCGCCCTCGCCGCCGCTCTCCTGCTGGCACAGGTCCCCGACGACGCCCTGCCGCGCCGCTACGCGGTGGAGCGCGTCGAGCTGGAGGGGATCTCGCGGACGCGGCCCGCCGAGGTGCGGCGGCACCTGGCCGTCGCCGAGGGCGACGTCCTCGACGACGGGGCGGTCCTGCTGTCGCGCCTCAAGCTCCTCCAGCTCGGCTGGTTCTCGCGCGTCGAGGCCCGGGTCGAGCGGGGCAGCCAGCGCGGCCTGGTGGTCCTGGTCTTCAGCGTCGTCGAGCGGAACACCCTCATCGTCTCGGAGCTGGTCCTGGGGGGCACCGGCCCGCAGCCGCTCTACGGCGGCCTGGGCCTGTCGCAGCAGAACTTCCTGGGGCGGGGCTTCGGGCTCTCCGGCGCCTTCGTCTACGGCGGGTCGCCGGCGCAGCGGCCGCTCGACCCGGCGCGCTTCTCGGCGCGGGCCTCGTTCTTCGCGCCCGACGTCGACCTGGGCCCCTCCCTGCCGCGGCTCGTCCTCGGCGCCAGCGCCCTCTGGCTCCGGGGCGAGGAGTTCACCTGCGCCGACGCGAGCTGCAGCGCCTTCGTGGGCCACTACGGCGACGCCCCGCGCCTCCGCTACGACCGCGCCGGCGGCGAGGTCGCGGCCGGCATCCGCCCCGGCCCCTTCGAGCGCCTCTTCGCCGGCTTCCGCGCCGAGTCGCTGGGCGCCACCAACGTCCCCGGCGCCCTCCCGCCGGCGGCCGGGGGGACGCCGCCGTCGGTTCGACAGGGGCGCACCCTGCTCGCGGCGCTCACCGGCACCTACGACCGCGACACCCGGGACGACTTCTTCCTGCCCCGCCAGGGCAGCCACGTCACCGTGTCGGTGACCTTCGGCTCCCCGTCGCTCGGCGGCGACTACGAGTACGCTCGCTGGCTCGTGCTCGCCGAGACCGCCCACGGGCTCGCCCGCGGGCGGGCGCTGCGCTTCCTGGGCGCCGCCGGGGCGACGCAGGGCGATGCCCCCTTCTTCGAGCGCTTCTTCGCCGCCGACTGGGCCTACTTCTCCATGGGTCCGGCCGTGGGGCGGGCCCTGGACCTCAACTTCTCCACCGATAGCAGGTACGACTCGCTCCTGCTCGCGGCCGGCGCCGAGTACGCCGTGCCCCTCTGGTCGGGCGGGGCCTTCCTGCACCGCGGGTACCTGGCCGCCGGCGCCCGGGCCCTCTACACGGCCGCGCGCCCGCACGCGTCCCGAACCGCGCAGTCCCGCACGCCCCTCTCCGCCGACCTGGCGCTGCGCCTCGACACGCCGGTGGGGAGCTTCAACCTCTCCCTCGGGTACGCCCTGGACCTTTTCCTGTGACCGCGCCATCGGCCGCCGGGGCCCTCCTCCTCGCTCTCCTCGCGGGCCCGGCGCTCGGCGCCGAGGCCCCGCTGCCCGTCGAGGTCGAGGCCCGCGGCGGCCGGCTGGTGGCCCGGCTCGACCTCGCCGCCGCCTTCCCCGACGAGCTCCGCCGCACCTTCTCCAACGGCCTGACCAACGTGGTGACGTTCCACGTGGCCCTCCTGCCCGAGGGCGGCGACGAGCCCGCCGCCCTCTACGGCCGCGAGGTCGACGTGCGCTACGACGTCTGGGAGGAGCGCTTCTGGGTGCTGGTGAAGGACTCCGCCAGCCCCGGCGGCCGCCGGGCGGCGGTGGCGGGATGGGACGAGCTCCGCGCCCTGCTCGCCCAGGCCCGCGACGTGGACCTCGCCCCGGCGTCGTCCCTGGGCGACGGCGGCTGGGTGCTCCTCGCCCGCGTCGAGCTGAACCCCGTGTCCCGCGAGCTCCTCGAGCGCACCCGGGAGTTCATCGCCAACCCGGTCGCCGGGCTTCGCGGCGGCCCGCCCACCCGCAGCGTCATCGGCGCCATCGCCCGG
>DATBLK010000059.1:0-2757 GCA_036555405.1 Anaeromyxobacteraceae bacterium | reverse complement strand
TAGATAACTAGCCGAAAGCTGCCGCGCCGATCCACAGCGGGTCGAGGGGCGCTACTTCTTCAGCTTGTCGCGCAGCAGGTCCCCCAGCGTCCCGAAGCCTCGCCCGGCGCCCCGCGGCGGCGCGGCGCGCGCCATCCAGGCCTGCGCCTCGGCCCGCTCCACCGCCACCTCGGCCTGCGACATCGAGAGCCGGATGCGGCCGCGCTCGTCGACGTCCGTGACCAGGCACTTCAGGGCGTCGCCGGGCCGGAAGGCCTTGCGGAGGTCGGCGCCGCGGGGCGTGCCGGTCTCGGCCGCCGGGACCAGGCCGCGCCCGCCCGCGAAGCGGACGAAGACGCCGAAGGGCTCGACCTTGTCCACCGCGGCCTCGACGACGTCGCCGGGGCGCGGCGGGGGCGGCGGCACCCTGGCCTCGGCGGCGGGGGCCCCCTTCGCCTCCGGCTCCGGCCGCGGCACCAGCGATCGCACCGAGAGGGCGATGCGCACCCCCTTCCTCGCGTCCTCCTCGAGCTTCAGGACCTGAACCTTCACCTGGTCGCCGGCCTTCAGCAGCTCCTGCGGCCGCGAGACCCTGTCCCAGGCGAGCTCCGAGACGTGTACCAGCCCCTCGAGCCCGCCGATGTCCACGAAGGCGCCGTAGTCCTGGACGCTGGTCACGGCGCCGTCGAAGACCGCGCCCTCGGCGAGGGCCTGGCGGGTCTTGCGCGCCCGCTCGGCGCGCTCCTCCTCGAGGAGCGCCCGGCGCGACAGCACGGCGTCGCGGGCGTCGGCGCGCTGCACCTTGAAGGCGAGCCGCTGGCCGACGAAGACGGCCGGGTCGCCGACGAAGCGGACGTCGATCTGCGACATGGGGCAGAAGGCTCGCTGGCCCAGCACCTCCACCTCCAGCCCGCCCTTGTTCACCGCCTTCACCACCCCCTCGACCGGGAGGCCGGTCCGCCCGGCCTCGAGGAGCGCCTCGCGGCCGGCGTGGCCGGTCTGGCGGCGGCCCTTCGAGACCAGCACGCCGCGGTCGGTGGCGTGGATCACCACGGCGTCGACGATGTCGCCCTCGCGCGCGGTGACCTTCCCCTCCTCGTCCTGGAGCTCGACCACCTCGATCATCCCCTCGGCGACGCCCGAGCCGAGCTCGAGGAAGGCGACGTCCTGGCCGAGCTGGATGATCTTGCCGGCCACCTTCTCGCCCACCTGGAAGCGGCGGCGGGGCGCGGCGGCGCTGCCGGCGAGGAGGTCGGCGAAGGAGCCCTCCTCGGCGGCGGGGGCCTCGGGCGCGGGCGGCGGCTCGCCGGGCGGGAGCGCCGGTGGGCGATCGCCGGGCGGCGGGCGCGCCCCGGCCTCCTCCCCGCGCTCCGGGCGCCGCGGGGCGCCGGCGCCGGCGCCGCCGGGGCGCTCGCCGCGCGCTCCTCCGCGGCCCTTCCCGGCCGGAGACCTGGACTGCCGCGGGCCGGAGCGCCCCGGCGCTCGAGCTCCGCGCTTCTCGTCGGCGAGCCGCTGCCAGAGCGGGCGCGAGTCGTTCGCCGCGGCCGGCGGCTCCGGCGCGGCAGGCTCCGCCGTTCCGGCGGGCGGCGGCAGCTCCACCACCCCCTTGCGGATGACGACGGGCCCCGGGGAGTCGGGCTTGCGCCGATCGGCCATGTGGGCGCGGGTTATAGCAGATCCGGTCGCGCCCGGGGCGTCGGCGCCCGCCCCCGCGGGCGCCGGCGCGGCAGCGCCACCCGGAAGCGCCGCCCGTGGTCCGCCCGCACCTTCCGCGGTATAGGACGCCTCGATGCCCTCGCGCGCCGTCGTCTTCCTCTCCCGCGACGACCGGACCTCGCTCCGGCTCGCCGGCGCCTGCGCCCTGGCGGCGGCGGCGGCCGGCGACCGCGTCGACGTCTTCGTCTTCGGGCCGGCGGTGCGGGCGGTGGCGGAGGCCGGGGACGACCCGGACCACGCCGCGGCGCCGCTCCTCGAGGCGCGGGCCGCGGGGCAGGTGCGGCTCCTCGCCTGCTCGGCGAGCGTGCTCGAGGAGAGGGTGGACCTGGCGGTCGCGGAGAAGGTCTTCGACGCCGTGGTGGGCTGGACGACGGTGCTGGAGTGGAGCCGGGGGGTGAGCGAGCGCTTCTTCTTCTAGTCCGCTCGCCCTCGACGCAGCCGTTCAGCCCGCTGCCGGCGGTTCAACCAGTTGCCCCGGCCGAGATTGACAAGGAAGCTGTCCTTGCCATGGTAAGGACATGGCCAGGGTCACGAGCAAGCTCCAGGTGACGGTTCCCAAGGCTCTCGCCGACCGCTACCGCATGCGGCCCGGCGACGAGATCGAGTGGCAGGCGGCCGGAGACGCCATCCGGGTCGTGCCGCAGCGCCGCCAGCCCGCGGCCGACGCCGGAGGGGCCGCCGCTGCTCGCCCCCCAGGAGCTGGAAGATGAAGTTGCCGGTGGATTGAATGGCCCCTCACCCCGGCCCTCTCCCCCTCCGCGACGCGCCCCTCACCCCCGGGCGCTCCCGTTGACGGCGAGTCGCCCTCTCCCCGGCTGAGACCGGGGAGAGGGCAGCCGAGCACGCGACTGCGCTCCGAAGCCGCGGCCGCTCTCGTGATCCGATCTGGGGCGCCACGAGGTTGTTCGCAGCGCCAGCCCGTCGGCGTCACGCCGTGCGCGGCCGGGCGGCGGGCGCCGCCGCCGGTGTGACCCTCAGTGCGCGCTCGCCGGCGATAGTACATTCACCCGTTCGGGACTCCGGGCGCCGCCGGAACCGAGCCATGTAGCCGCGGCCGAAGGT
>DATBLK010000402.1:0-8890 GCA_036555405.1 Anaeromyxobacteraceae bacterium | reverse complement strand
GACCCGAGCCACGGCACCGGCAAGCGCAGCCTGGTCGAGCCCATGGCGCTGGCGGCGGTGGCCGCCGGCGCCGACGGCCTCATCGTCGAGGTCCACCCCCATCCGGAGCGCGCCCTCTCCGACGGCCCCCAGTCGCTGACGCCGAGGATGTTCGCGGCCCTGATGGAGAAGGTCAGGGCGGTGGCCGGAGCGGTCGGGCGGACGGTGTGATCTCGAATCCCATCCGGTGCGACGCCCGAGATCCCGGGAACGGGGTTCCGCCGTGACCCCGGCGCTGCCGCGGCGGGTGGGCGTCGTGGGCCTGGGGCTCATGGGCACCTCGCTGGCCCGCGCCCTGAAGGCCGCCGACCCGGCGGTGCGCGTCCAGGCGGTGGAGCGCCGGGGCGAGGTTCGAGCCCGAGCCGTCGAGGAGGGCGTCGCCGACGAGGCCGAGGCCGCCCCCGGCGCGGCGCTCGCCGGCTGCGAGCTGGCCGTGCTCTGCACGCCGGTGGCGGACATCGAGGCGCTCCTCGGGCCGGTCTCGGCGCTGCTTCCGGACGGCGCCGTGCTCAGCGACGTCGGCGGCGCCAAGGAGCGGCTCGTCGCCGTCGCCGCCTCGGCGGTGCGGCCCGGCGTCGCCTTCGTGGGCGCTCACCCCATGTTCGGGGGTCAGGGCGGGTTCGCCGCCGCCCGCGCCGACCTGTGGCGCGGCGGCACCGTGGCGGTGTGCGTCGACGGCGCGAGCGACGCGGCGGTGGAGCGGGTCGCCTCGCTCCACCAGGCGCTGGGCGCCCGCGTGCTGCGCTGCAGCGCCGCCGAGCACGACGCCGCGGTGGCCGCGGTCTCGCACCTCCCCTACCTCGTCGCCGGCGCCCTGGCGCTCGCCGTCCGGGAGGCGGGGCCGCTCGCCGAGGCGCTGGCGGGTCCGGGGCTGCGCGACGCCACCCGCCTCGCCGCCTTCGCCTTCGACATCCAGGGGGAGGTGGCGCGCCGCAACGGCCACCTCCCGGCGGCGGCGCGCCGGCTCGAGGGGCACCTCTCGCGCCTCCTCGGCGCCGTGGCCGCCTCGCCGGAGGCGGCCCGCGCGGCGCTGGAGGATGCCCGCGCGGCGCGCGCCGCCCTCTACCCGGAGGCGCCGCGTTGAAGCTCCAGGGGCCCATGAGCTGCCGCCGCCGCGGCCCGCTGCGGGGCGCCGTCGACGTGCCCGGCGACAAGTCGGTCTCCCACCGGGCGCTCCTCCTCGCCGCCCTCGCCACCTCTCCCTCGCGGGTCCGGGGCCTCCTCGACGCCGGCGACGTCCGCGCCACGCGGCGGGCGGTGGAGCGGCTCGGCGCCGTGGTGCGCGACGAGGGGCCCTACGCGGTCGTCGAGCCGCCGGAACGCCTCGCCGAGCCCGACGACGTCGTCGACTGCGGGAACTCGGGGACGAGCCTGCGGCTCCTCGCCGGCGTCCTCTCCGCGGTCCCCGGCCTCTCGGTGCTCACCGGCGACGAGAGCCTGCGGCGCCGCCCGGTGCGGCGGGTCGTCGAGCCCCTGCGGCGCATGGGGGCGGACCTCCGGGCGCGCGACGGCGACCGCTACCCGCCGCTGGTGGTCCGCGGCGGGCCGCTCCGCGGGGTCCACCACCGGCTCGAGGTCGCCAGCGCCCAGGTGAAGGGCGCCCTGCTCCTCGCCGGCCTCTCGGCCGAGGGCGAGACCAGCGTCACCGAGCCGGCGCCCTCCCGCGACCACACCGAGCGGATGCTGGCCGCCATGGGCGCTCCGCCCACGGTCTCGGGCGCCACGGTGACGGTGCGGCCCGGGCGACTGCGGGGCGGGACCCTGGAGGTCCCGGGCGACATCTCCTCGGCCGCGTTCTTCCTCTGCGCCGCGGCCGCGCTTCCCGGCTCCGAGGTCACGGTGCGGAACTGCGGGCTCAACCCCTCGCGCACCGGCGTCCTCGACGTCCTCGAGGACATGGGGGCGGAGGTGCGGGTCTCGAACCGCACCGACGACGGCGAGCCCCGCGGCGACGTCACCGTCCGCCCCGGGGAGCTCCGCGGCGTCGAGATCGGCGGCCGCCTGATCCCGCGACTCATCGACGAGCTCCCGGTGCTCATGGTCCTGGCCACGCAGGCGAGGGGGCAGACGGTGATCCGCGACGCCCGCGAGCTCCGGGTGAAGGAGTCGGATCGCCTCGCGGTCATGGGCGAGGCGCTCCACGCCGCCGGGGCCAGCGTCGAGGTCTTCGAGGACGGCTGCCTCATCGAGGGGCCGAGGTCGCTGCGGGGCGTCGAGGTCCGCACCCGCCTCGACCACCGCGTGGCCATGAGCATGGCGGTGGCCCAGCTCTTCGCCGACGGGGCACCGGTCGCGCTCGACGACGTCGCCTGCGTGGCCACGAGCTTCCCGCGCTTCTTCGCGCTGCTGGACCGTCTCTGCGGGGGCCAGGCTTGATCTCCGGCCGCACCGCCCTCTACGGCGTGGTGGGCCACCCGGTGGCGCACAGCCTCTCGCCGGCGATGCACAACGCCGCCTTCGCCGAGGCCGGGATCGACGCCGTCTACCTCGCCCTGCCGCTCCCGCCGGAGCGGCTCTTCGAGGGGGTGCGCGGCGCTCACGCCATCGGCTTCCAGGGGCTCAACGTCACCGTGCCCCACAAGCAGCGCGCCGCGGAGATCTGCCTGACGCTGGATCCGGTGGCCGCGGTCGCCGGCGCCGTGAACACCCTGCGCCGCACCGGAGACGGCTGGGAGGGGTACAACACCGACGCCCCGGCGACGCTGGCGCTGCTCGAGGCGGCCGGGGTCCGGAGCGGCGCCCGGGCCCTGCTCCTCGGCGCCGGAGGCGCCGCCCGGGCCGGCGCCTGGGCGCTGCTCAAGGCCGGATGCCGCGTGGGCCTCGCGGCGCGGCGCCCCGAGCCGGCCGAGGAGCTCCGCGCCGCCATGGCCGGCGCCTTTCCCGGCGCCTCGATCGCCGCCGTCGCCTGGGAGGCCGCCCCGGCCGTCGCCCCCCGGGCCGACGTGGTCGTCAACGCCACCAGCATCGGGCTGAGCCGGGACGGGGCGCCGTCCCCGGTCCCGCTCGCGCCCGGCCAGGTGGCGGTGGACTTCGTCTACGGCGACACCCCCTTCGCTCGCGAGGCGGCGCGCGCCGGCGCCGCGCTGGTCTCGGGCGAGCACATCCTGGTGCGCCAGGGAGCGCTCTCCTTCGCGCTCTGGACCGGGCGGGCGGCGCCCGAGGCGGCGATGGCGGCGGCGCTGCGCGCCGCCGCGGGAGGAGCGCAAGGAGGTCGAACATGATTCCGGAGCTCGAACCGGGGAGGGGCCCCACCGAGGGTGGGGAGGGGCCCCGACGGCTCCGCCGGCGGGGAGGGGGCGCAGCCCCCTTTCAACCATGAGCCTGCGCCATCTCACGGCCGGCGAGTCGCACGGCCCGGCCCTGTGCGCCATCGCCGAGGGCTTTCCCGCCGGCCTCCACGTCGACTTCGACGAGGTGGACCGGGACCTGCGCCGGCGGCAGAAGGGGTACGGCCGCGGCGGCCGCCAGCAGATCGAGCGGGACGCCGCCGAGTTCCTCTCCGGCCTGCGCGGCGGCGTCACCCTGGGCTCGCCCATCGCCCTGGTGGTCTGGAACCGCGACCACGCGAACTGGAAGGAGCTGGTGAGCCCGCGGGCGCGGGGCGGGCCGCGCTTCACCCGGCCGCGGCCCGGCCACGCCGACCTCGCCGGCCTCCAGAAGTACGGCTTCGACGACGCGCGCGACGTGCTGGAGCGCGCCAGCGCCCGGTCCACCGCCGCCACCGTGGCGCTGGGCTCGCTGGCGCGCCAGCTCCTCCGGCACTTCGGCATCCGGGTGTGCTCGCGCGTCTGCGCCGTGGGCGAGGAGAGCTGCCCCCGCGAGACGCCGCCCTCCGAGGCCGAGGTCGCCGCCGTCGAGGCCAGCGACGTCCACGTCGAGGACCCGGCGGCCGCGGCCGCCTTCCGGGCGGTCATCGACCGGGAGCGCGCTCGCGGCGCCTCGATCGGCGGCGCCTTCGAGGTCCACGCCACCGGCCTTCCCCCCGGGCTGGGGAGCTACGCCCATGCCGACCGGCGCCTCGACGCCCGCCTCGCCGGCGCGCTCTGCGGCGTGCAGGCCATCCGCGCCGCCGAGGTCGGGGCCGGCACCCGCGTCGACCTGCCCGGCGACCGCTTTCACGACGCCATCCTCTGGTCGACGGAGCGCGGCTACCACCGGCCGACGAACCGCGCCGGGGGGCTCGAGGGCGGGATGACGAACGGCGAGCCGCTGCTGATGCGGGCCTTCATGAAGCCCATCCCCACCATGACCACGCCGCTCGCCACCGTGGACATCGACACCAAGGAGGCCGCGCCGGCGCGCTACGAGCGGAGCGACGTCTGCTCCGTCCCCGCCGCGGCGGTGGTGGGAGAGGCGGTGGTCGCCTGGGTGCTCGCCGACGCGTTCCTCGAGAAGTTCGGCGGCGACTGCATCGCCGATCTGGAGAAGGCGGTGGCCGCCTATGCCGCTCGCCTCCGCTGAGTCGCTCTGCCTCGCCGGGATGATGGGCGCGGGAAAGTCCACGGTGGCGGCGATCCTGGGCCGGCTCCTCCGGCTGCCGGTGCTCTCCACCGACGCCCTCGCCGAGGCGGCCGCCGGGAAGAGCGTGGCCCGGATCTTCGCCGAGGACGGGGAGCCCGCCTTCCGCTCCCTCGAGCGGCGCATCGTCCGGACGCTGCCCCACCCGGCCGTCGTGGACCTCGGCGGCGGCTCCTTCTGCGACCCCGCCACCGCCGAGCGGCTCCTCGCCACCTCCCGGGTCGCCTTCCTCGACGTCTCGGCGCGAGAGGCGGCGCGGCGCATCTCCTCCGGCGCCGAGCGCCCCCTCGCCGCCGGCTGGGAGGGGCTGCTCCTGCGGCGGCTGCCGCTCTACCGCCGCGCCCACCTCACCGTCCGCGTCGACGGCCTCGCCCCCGAGGCGGTGGCGCGCCGCGTGCTGGAGTCCCTGTGACCGCCATCCTCGAGGCCCGCGACGGCGGCCGCCGCGCCCCGGTCCGCATCGGCCCCGGCGCCGCCGCGGCGCTCGCCCGCCTGGCGCGGGAGCGGGACCGGGTGGCGCTGGTCTCCTGCGGCCGCGTCCTCCGGACGCCCTTCGGCCGCGCCGCGCGCCGGGCCCTGGAGCGCGCCGGGACGCTGGCCGCGGTCCACCGGCTCCCCGACGGCGAGGAGGGAAAGACGCTCGCCGAGGTCGGGCGGGCCGCGGCCCGGCTCCTGGAGGCGGGCTGCACGCGGCGGAGCCTGGTCGCGGGCCTGGGCGGCGGCGCCGTCACCGACGCCGCCGGGTTCCTGGCCGCCACCTTCCTCCGCGGGGTCGACTGGGTCGCGGTGCCGACGACGCTCCTGGGCATGGTCGACGCGGCGCTCGGCGGGAAGACGGCCGTGAACCTGCCCGCGGCGAAGAACGCGGTCGGCGCCTTCCACCCGCCGCTCGCCGTCCTCGCCGACCCGGCCGCGCTCCGGTCGCTTCCGCCCCGCGAGCTCCGCAGCGGGTTCGGCGAGCTCCTGAAGTACGCCGCCCTCCGCCCCGGGATGATGGGAGAGGTCGTCCGCGCCGCGCGCGCCGGGCGGGCCGGGGCGGATCTGGTGGCCCGCTGCGCCGCGGTGAAGCTCGAGGTGGTGGCGCGCGACCCCCGGGAGCGGGGGGAGCGCAGGCTCCTGAACCTGGGGCACACCTTCGGCCACGGCGTGGAGGCGGCGGGGAGCTTCTCCCGCTTCACCCACGGTGAGGCGGTGGCGGTGGGGCTCGCCTTCGCCTTCCGGCTGGCGCGCCGGCTGGGGCGCGTCGGGCCGCTGGCGGTCGCCGAGGTGGAGGACGCCATCCGGGAGGCGGGCCTGCCCCTGCGCGTGCCGCCGGCGCTGGCGCGCCGGGCGGCGCGGCTCATGGGCTACGACAAGAAGCGGACCGCCGCCGGCCTGCGCTGGGTCCTGCCGCGGGCCCGCGGCGCCGCCTGGATTGTGGACTGGGACGTCGAGGCCGGCGAGGATGCGGTGGCGGAGACGGTCCGGGAGATCGGAGGCGCGCCATGATCCTGCTGGTGAACGGTCCCAACCTGAACCTGCTGGGGACGCGCGAGCCGGAGGTCTACGGGACGGCCTCGCTCGCCGACGTGGAGCAGATCGTCCGCGAGGCCAGCGCGCCCTACGGCCTGGAGGTGCTCGCCTACCAGTCGAACTGGGAGGGGGCGCTCATCGACTTCCTCCTCGAGCACCGCGGCGAGGCCCAGGGCGTCATCGTGAACCCGGGCGCCCTGAGCCACACCAGCTACGCGCTGCACGACTGCCTCCGGGCCATGCCCTGCCCCGCGGTCGAGGTGCACGTCTCCAACGTCCACGCCCGCGAGGAGTGGCGGCGCAAGAGCGTGGTCGCCCCGGCCTGCGTCGGCCAGATCGCCGGCCTGGGCGTCGCCGGCTACCACTACGCGGCCCAGCACCTGTGCGGCATGGCGACCCAGGCCGAGCCGGCGCCGGTGGACCTCGCCGAGGAGGCGGTGCAGGTGAGCGGCGAGACGGGCGGCGAGTACCAGAGGTGAAGTGCCCCGCGTCGCCGTCCTCCTGCCGGCCCGCGACGCCGCCGCCACCGTCCGCGCCGCCGCCGTCTCCATCCTGCGGCAGACGCTCCGGGACCTCTGCCTCGTCGCCGTGGACGACGGCTCGGGGGACGAGACCGCGGCCGTGCTCTCGCGGCTCGCCGAGCGCGACCGCCGCCTGCTCCTCGTCGCCGGCGCGGGCGAGGGGATCGCCCGGGCCCTGAACCGGGGCCTGGCGCGCTGCGACGCCGCGGTCGTCGCCCGCATGGACGCCGACGACGTCGCCTGGCCGCGGCGGCTGGAGCGGCAGGCCGAGGCGCTCGCCGCCCGGCCGGACCTGGCCGCGGTGGGATCGCGCGTCCGGCTCTTCCCGCGCGCCGCGGTTCGCGACGGGATGCGCCGCTACGCCGCCTGGCTGAACGCCCTGGCCGCGCCGGAGGAGGTCGCGCGCGACCTCCTGGTGGAGGCGCCGCTCGTCCACCCGGCGGCGGCGCTCCGGCGCCGGGCCCTGGAGCGCGCCGGCGGCTGGCGCGACGGCGACTTCCCCGAGGACTACGACCTCTGGCTCCGCCTGGCCGCGGACGGCGGCCGCCTGGCCAACGTCCCGGAGACGCTGCTCGACTGGCGCGACTCGCCCGGGCGCCTCACCCGCCGCGACCCCCGCTACGCGCGGGCGCGCCACGTGGAGCTCAAGGTCGAGCACCTGGTCCGCACCGCCCTGGCCGGGCGCCGCGAGATCGCGCTCTGGGGGGCGGGCGACACCGGCAAGGCCTTCGCGGACGCGCTGGCGGCCCGGGGCGTGGCCGTGGCGCTCTTCGTCGACGTGAAGCGCGGGCGCATCGGAGGCCGCAAGCGCGGCGCGCCCGTGGTGGGGCCGCAGGACGTCGGCCGGGCCCGGGGGCTGCCGCTGCTGGTGGCGGTGGGGGCGGCGGGGGCCCGGCCCCTGATCCGCGCCGAGCTGGCGCGCCAGGGCTTCGCGGAGCTGCGCGACTACTGGTGCGTGAGCTGACCGGGATCGCCGGTCCCCTCAGGGCGACGGGAACGTCGCCGCCGGGGCGCAGACCTGGTCGTAGCGCTCGAGCAGGAGCGCCACCAGGTCGCCGTTCAGCGCTCCCTCGCGAGCTCCCCGCCTCATGACGCGAGCCACCGATTCCCGTTCCATGGCGGCGCGGTAGGGCCTCGGCTGGACCAGCGCGGCGAACTGGTCGCACACGCTGAGGAGCTGGGATCCGAGCGGCAGGCTGTCGCGGTCCAGCTGGAACGGGTAGCCCTGGCCGTCGAGCCGCTCGTGGTGGAGGGAGGCCCATCGCCGGATGTCTCCGATGCCGGGGATGCGTCCCAGGATGCGATCGGTCTGGTAGGGGTGCTGCTTCACGATGTCGGTCTCCTCCTCGGTGAGGGGGCCCGCCTTGAGGAGGATGGGCTCGGGGACGATGAGCTTTCCCATGTCGTGGAGCAGGCCGGCCACCATGAGGTCCGACTGCTGGCTCCGGTCGAAGCCCAGGGGAGGCGCGAGCTGCGCGGCCACCCCGGCGACGAAGGCCGAGTGCTCCCGGGTGTAGGGGCTGCGGCTGTCGATGACGCGGGAGAACATCCCGGCGAGCGGGCGGATGGCCTCGGCGGGCAGCAGGCGGTCGCGGAAGCCCCTGCCGAGCTCGTCGAGCAGCTCCTCCAGGCCCCGGGTGCCGAAGTCCAGCCAGAACTGCACGGGCCGCGAGACGTCGCCGAAGGCCTCCACCACCGCCGGGTCGAAGATCTTGCCGGAGCGGGAGCGCACGTAGCGCAGGATGGCGCTCCGCTGGCTGAGCACGAACCGCCCCCGGGCGCACATGCAGTCGACGCGGTCGGCGAGGTGGATGATGCGGCTCGCGAGCGGGATCTCGGCCTCCCGCCTCCCGCTCGGGTTGGGGCCGGTCCAGTCGTCGTGGTGGCACTCCAGCAGGTCGCCCAGCCCGGCGACGATCTCGCATTCCCTCAGGAACGCCGCCCCCCGGGAGCAGTGCTCCCACGGGCTGTCCACCTCGAAATCGGCGAGCCTCTCCATCTCCGGGGAGCCGATGGCCCCGAGGTCGTGGAGCGAGGCGGCGATGTAGAGGTCGAAGAGCGCCTCGGCGTCGAGCCCCATCGACCTGGCCAGCGACACGGCGATGTAGGCCACGCGGGCGTGGTGCGCGGCGATGTCGGTGAAGGCCAGGTCGAGGGCGGTGGAGAGGCCCGCGACCACGCCGAGCAGGCTGAGAGAGCTCTCCGGGCGGGTCCCGGAAGAGCGGACGTGCGGCATCGAGCCTCCGGTCGATCAGGTTACTCCCTGCGGCGGCCGCCGGTCGGCGGAGGAGGGGCGGGCG
>DATBLK010000263.1:0-4347 GCA_036555405.1 Anaeromyxobacteraceae bacterium | reverse complement strand
CGGCGCGGCGCCGACCCGCTGCTCGCCGCCGCCGGGATCCTGGGGGCGATCGAGCTCACCCTGACCGGCATGGTGGTGGGGCTCGTCCCGTGCCTCGCCGACGCCGACGTGGAGCGGGCCAAAGCGGAGGTCGTGGACCTCGTCCTCGGCGGCGTCGGCGCCGCCGGTGCGAATTGACGGGGCCCGGCTCGCCTGCTACCTGTGGGCGCCCCCCCGCCGCGAAGGAGTGCCGATGGCCCCCCGCGTCCTCGTGTCCGACGACCTCTCCGCCGAGGGGGTCGCCCTCATGCGCGGCGCGGGGCTCGAGGTGGACGTCAAGGTGGGGTTGAAGGCCGAGGAGCTCGAGGCCATCGTCGCAGGGTACGACGGCCTGGCGGTGCGCAGCGCCACCAAGGTCACGGCGCGGCTGCTCGACAAGGCGTCCCGGCTCCGCGTCGTGGGCCGCGCCGGCGTGGGCGTGGACAACGTCGACCTGGCCGCGGCCACGCGGCGCGGCGTGGTGGTGATGAACACGCCGGGCGGCTCGGCGGTGACGGTGGCCGAGCTCACCCTGGCCCACATGCTGGCGCTGGCGCGCCACGTCGCCCAGGCGACCGCCAGCGTGAAGGCCGGCAAGTGGGAGAAGAAGCGCTTCCAGGGGCACGAGCTCGCCGGGAAGACGCTGGGCGTCGTCGGCATCGGGAACATCGGGTCGGTGGTGGTGGAGCGCTGCCGGGGCCTGCGGATGTGGGTGGTGGCCTACGACCCCTTCATCAGCCCCGAGGCCGCCGCCAAGCTGGGGGTGAAGCTGGTCTCGCTCGACGAGCTCTGGGCGCAGGCGGACGTCGTCTCCCTCCACGTCCCCCTCACCGACCAGACGCGAAACCTGGTCGACGCCAGGACCCTCGCCAAGATGAAGAAGGGGGCGCTCCTCGTGAACTGCGCCCGCGGCGGCGTCATCGACGAGGCGGCCCTGGCCGCGGCGCTGGCCTCCGGCCACCTCGGGGGCGCGGCGCTCGACGTCTTCGAGAAGGAGCCTCCCGCGCCCGACAACCCGCTCCTGAAGCTCGACAGCTTCGTCTGCACGCCGCACCTCGGCGCCTCCACCGAGGAGGCCCAGGCCGCGGTGGCGGTGGCCGTCGCCGAGCAGATCGCCGAGTACCTGACGCAGGGCGTGGCCCGGAACGCCGTGAACCTCCCGTCGGTGCCGCGCGAGGTGCTGGAGCGCATCGCCCCCTACCTGTCGCTCGCCGAGAAGCTGGGCTCGCTCGCCGCCCAGATCGCCCCGCCAGGCGCGAACGAGGTCCGGATCGAGCTGGCCGGGGACCTCTCCTCGGCCCCGGAGCGACCCATCACCGCCCAGGTGCTGAAGGGGCTCCTCCGGCACGTCCTCGACCTGCCGGTGAACGACGTCAACGCCGGCACGGTGGCGCGCGAGCGCGGGCTCAAGATCCGCGAGGAGCGCGTCGCCGACCCCGTGGACTACGTCTCGCTCCTCACGGTGACGGTCCGGGGAGCCGGGGGCGAGGCGGTGGTGGCGGGAACGGTCTACGCCCGCAGCGAGGCGCGCATCGTCCGCGTGAACGAGTTCCGCCTCGAGGCGGTGCCCGAGGGCGACCTGGTGCTGTGCGAGAACGACGACGCGCCGGGGGTGGTGGGCAACATCGGGACCGCGCTGGGGAAAGCCGGCGTGAACATCGCCAACATCTACCTCTCGCGCGACGCCAGCCGCCGCAAGGCGGTCTCGCTCATCAACGTCGACTCGGCGCCTTCGGCCGAGGTCCTCGAGTGCCTGCGCCGCCTTCCCAACGTGAGGAGGGTGGCGTCCGTCCACCTCTGACGAGGCGCGGCCACCGCCGCACGGCCGCCCGCAACCATGCTGGACCTCTCGCTCCCCACCGGCCTGCGCGACATGCTGCCGGACCACTCGGCGCACCTCGCCGAGATCACCGGGCGGCTCCACGCGGTCTTCTCGGCCTTCGGCTACCGCCGCGTGCTCCTGCCGACGCTGGAGCGGCTCGAGGTGGTGGAGCGCGGGCTCTCGCCCGGGGCCCTGGCCGGCGTCCTGAAGTTCGTCGAGCCCGGCTCCGGCGAGGTCGTCGTCATCCGGCCCGACATCACGCCGCAGATCGCCCGCCTCTACGCCTCCCGGCCCGACGCCCTGCCGGCTCCGGCGCGGCTCTGCTACGACGGACCGGTGCTCCGGGCCCGCGAGGCCCGCGCCGGCCGGCCACGGGAGGTGGTCCAGGCCGGCGTCGAGCTCCTCGGCGCTGGCGGCCCGGCCGCCGACGCCGAAGCGCTGCTGGTGCTCTGGCGGGCGCTGGCCCGCGCCGGGCTGGGCCACGCGGCGCTCGAGGTGGGCCACGCCCGCTTCGCCCCGGCGGTGGTGGAGGCGGCGCGGCTGGCGCCCGGCGCCCGGGAGGAGGCGGCCGATGCGTTGCAGCGCAAGGACGAGGCGGCGCTGGCGGCGCTGGCGCGGCGCGGCCGCGGGACGCGCGCCGCGCGCGAGGCCTTGCCCCTCCTGGCCACGCTCTACGGCGAGGAGGCGCTGCCCCGGGCCCGCCGCATCGCCCGCGGGGTGCCGGGGGCGGCGGCGGCGCTCTCCGAGGTCGAGTCCGCGCTCCGGCTGACCCGGCGCCGCGGCCTCTCGGGCGTCGCCGTCGACCTCGGGGAGCCGCGGGGGCTCGGCTACTACACCGGGATCACCTTCGCCGGCCACGCGCCGGGGGCGGGCGCGGCGGTGGCCGCCGGCGGGCGCTACGACGCCCTGCTGGCCCGGTTCGGCCGGCCCGGGCCCGCCATCGGCTTCGCCGTGGACCTCGAGTACGCGACCCAGGCCCTGGAGCGGGCCGGCGGTCCGCGCCGGCGGGCCGCCGGTCGGGCGCGCCGCCGGTGACGCCCGGGGGGCCGCCTGCTATCGTCGGCGCCGGCGAGGAGCGCTCATGCCCAACGTGGTGGTCGTCGGTGCGCAGTGGGGCGACGAGGGGAAGGGGAAGGTCGTCGACCTGCTGACGCAGTACGCCGACGCCGTGGTCCGCTTCCAGGGCGGCAACAACGCCGGCCACACCCTGGTGGTGGGCGGCGAGAAGACCGTCCTCCACCTCATCCCCGCCGGCATCCTCCACGCGGGCAAGTCCTGCGTCATCGGCAACGGCGTGGTCGCCGACCCCGAGGTGCTCTGCGGGGAGATCGACCGGCTCAAGGCGCGCGGATTCCTCCAGGACGACGCCCAGCTCGTCCTCTCCCTCGACGCCCACGCCATCATGCCCTGGCACAAGGCCATCGACCTGGCGCGCGAGGAGCGGGCCGGGGCCGGGAAGATCGGCACCACCGGCCGCGGGATCGGCCCGACCTACGAGGACAAGGTGGCGCGGCGCGGGCTGCGCATCCGCGACCTCCTCGACGAGGCGCGCCTGGCGCGGCGGGTCCGGGAGCGCCTCCCCGCGGCCCGCGACGAGCTCCAGCGCCTGGGTGCGACCCCCGCCCTGGACGAGGCGGGCATCGTCGCCAGCCACGCCGAGCTGGGCCGCAAGCTCCGCCCCTACGCCCGCGACGCCTCGCTCTGGCTGCACCGCGCCATCGGGGCGGGGAAGGCGCTGCTCTTCGAGGGCGCGCAGGGCACGCTCCTCGACGTCGACCACGGCACCTACCCCTTCGTCACCAGCTCCAACACCGTCGCCGGGAACGCCGCCTGCGGCTCGGGCGTCGGCCCCACCGCCATCGACACCGTCGTCGGCATCACCAAGGCGTACTGCACCCGCGTCGGCGGCGGACCCTTCCCCACCGAGCTGCCCGACGAGACCGGGGAGAGGCTGCGCGCCGTCGGCCACGAGTTCGGGGCCACCACCGGCCGGCCGCGGCGCACCGGGTGGATCGACGTCCTGGCGCTGCGCTACGCCGCCCGGGTGAACGGGCTCGACTGGCTCGCGATGACGAAGCTCGACGTGCTGACCGGCTTCCCCGAGGTGAGGCTGGCGGTGGGCTACCGCGAAGGCGGCCGCGCGCTCGACGAGATGCCGAGCGACCTGGAGACGCTGGAGCGCTGCCAGGCGGTGTACGAGACGATGCCGGGCTGGACGGAGAAGCTCGACGGCGCGCGGAGCTGGGGGGATCTGCCGCGGAACGCCAGGAGCTACGTGGAGCGGGTGGCCGCCCTCGCGGGCGTGAAGGTGATGGCGGTCTCGGTGGGCGCCGAGCGGGGCGAGACCATCCTCCTCGAGAACCCGTTCCGGAGGTAGGCGCGGATGAGGGCGGCGCGAGCGACGCTGGGCCTCTGGCTCTGGCTCGCGGGCGCGGGAGCGTGGGCGCAGGGGCAGGCGACCGCCCCGTCCCCGACCGTCATTCCCTCTCCCCCGCCCGGCGGGGGAG
>DATBLK010000250.1:0-4006 GCA_036555405.1 Anaeromyxobacteraceae bacterium | reverse complement strand
GTCGCCCGCCGAGTTCAACGGCCGCTTCCGGGAGCTCCTCAGGTCGCAGGTGGAGCAAGCCCGCCGGCGCCTCGACCGCCTGCGCCGGCTCAAGCGCGAGCTCGAGGCGGCGCTCGCCACCATCGAGTCGCGACTCGGCCCCCGCGGAGAGGACGTGGAAGGGGACAGCTCGCCCCGGATCGTCCGGCTCATCTCGAGCGGCGAGCTGTGCGGCCGCGCCCCCTCGCGCGCCGACCCCATCGCCGGCGAGGCGGCCGCGGCGCCCGGCAGCGCGCGTAGTTGACATAATCTACATTATCGGACAATCGGGCGCGGGCGAGCCGGTCGCCCCGGCGTGGTAGGCTCGGCGCCCGTGACGGCCCGGGCGCCGATCGCCTGCTGCGCGCTCCTCCTGGCCGCGGCCGCGTCGGGTGCCGACGGGGACGCGGTTCCGCAGCCGGTGCCGGTCGCCGAGGCCGTGGCCCTGTCCGGCGGCGGATCACATGCGCTGCGCAAGGACGGCGAGTCGACGGTCGCTCCCGGCGCGACCTTTCGCCTGCTGGCGGCGGTTCCGCTGGCCGACGCGCGGCTCGCGCTCTACGACGCCGACGAGGCGCTGGTCCCGGCGGCGGAGAGCGCCGAGGTCGGCTCCACGGGAACGCGCCTGGAGGTGCGCCCCGCCCGGCGCCTCCGGCGCGGCGGCCGCTACGCCCTGCGGCTCGAAGGCGCGGCGGGCCGCGAGCTCCACGACGTCGCGGGCCGCCCCTACCGCCCGGTGTCGTTCACGGTGGTGGTCTCGGCCGAGCCGCCCGCGGCCCGCCGGAGGCGCTCCCGCTGACCGCGGCCGGCCCGTCACCCCGCGCCGTCGGCCTCGATGGCCGGGAGCACCGCCCGGTCGGCCTCGATGAAGTCGTAGCTCGAGAGCGTCCCGGGCTCGGCCCAGGCGACCTCGGCGACGCCGAGGCAGCTCGGCTCGGCGCCCGCGGGCAGGGTCGCCCGGTAGAAGGCGAGCTCCACCTCGAGGTCGGGATAGGCGTGGCGGTGGCGGAGGACGAGCGGCCCGACCTCGGCCTCGCAGCCCAGCTCCTCGGCGAGCTCGCGGCGGAGCGCCTGGGGCTCGGGCTCGCCGGGCTCCACCTTCCCGCCCGGGAACTCCCACCGGCCGGGGCGCGCCGAGGTGGCCGGGCGCCGCGTGACCAGCGTGCGCCCGCCGCGGCGGACGATGGCCGCCACCACCAGGACGCGCCTCCTCGCCGGCCCGCTCACGGGAGGTCGAGCGCGAGGAGGACGCCGGCGTTGGAGAGGACGTAGGCCCGGCGGCCCAGCCAGGCCGGCGGCGCCGAGACCCCCGAGCCCGGGTCGAGGCTGCGGACCAGGCGGCCCGAGCCCGGGTCGAGCAGCAGGAGGGAGCGGCCGGTGGGGACGGCCAGGCGGGAGCCGGTCCGGACCGGTGCGCCGGTGGGGCCGCCGCCGGCGTAGGCGTGGCGCCACAGGCGGCCTCCGCCCTCGGGCTCGAGCGCCACCACCGCCTGCGACCCCACCGCGTAGAGCCGGCCGTCGGCGAGGAGGAGCCGGGCGGCGCCCGGCTCCTTCCTCTCCCAGAGGGTCTTCCCGTTCGAGGGATCGAGCGCCGCGACGACTCCGGAGAAGCAGGCCGCGTAGAGCCGGTGCGCGTCGGCGGCGAGCCCGTCCACGTCGATGAGCTCGGTTCCCGGCGCGACCTTGCGCTCCCACTGGACCGCCCCGGTCGCCGGCTCCAGCGCGCTGACGAAGCCGTCGGACCAGCCGACGAAGAACAGGCCCCGCGCCGAGACCGGGCGCGCCGCCCCGCGGACGGTGAAGCCCTCGCGGCGGTCGCGCCGGTGGTGCCAGCGCCAGGCCCCGCTGGTCGCGTCCACGGCCACCACGCTGTCCTGCAGGGTGGCGAAGACGGCGAGCCCCTCGGCCAGCAGCGGGGCCGACCCGACCTCCTCGCCCGAGGAGTAGCGCCAGCGCTCCTTGCCGGTCGCCGCCGTGAGCGCGTAGAGGCGGCCGTCGAGGGACCCGGCGTAGACCACGCCGTCGTGCACCAGCGGCGCGGCGGCGAAGCCCGCGCCGGCCTGGAACTCCCAGAGCGGCTCGCCGCCCGGCAGGAAGGCGCGCAGGAGGCCGTTCCGGGTGCCGGCGAAGACCGCGCGCGTCACCGGGTCCACCGCCGGGCCCCCGAGCTCGTCCGGGTGCCACTCCAGCACGTCGCTCTCCACCAGCGCCTTCATCCAGGCGACGTCCCAGGCCCGCAGCGGCGCCGGGGAGAGGCGCCCGGTGTCCTCGGGCGCGACGGCCAGGGCGAGCGCGGCGAGCGCGAGGAGGGCGGAGCCCATCTAGGTGCCGAGGCGGGCGAGGCGCTGCTGCGCCTCGGGGCGGAGCGGCGAGTCCTTGTGATCCTGGGGGAAGGCCTCGAGGAGCTTGCGCGCCTCGCCGGCCTTGCCCGCCCGGACCAGGACCCGGGCGCGCTCCAGCGCCGCCCGGTCTGCGTAGGAAGGCACCTCGCGGCCGGCCTGCTCGAAGGCGGCGGCCGCGGCCTCGAGGTCCCCCTTCCCCTCCTGCGCCCGCGCCACGCCGTCGAGGGCGGCGAAGCGGAGCGGGTCGTCGGGGGGGGCCTCGACCAGGAAGGACCGGAAGTCCGCCAGGGCCAGGTCCCATTCGCCGAGGCGGAGCCGGGCCGAGCCCGAGAGCAGCGCCGCGGTGCGCGCCGCGCTCTTGCCGCCCCCCCGGGCCCGCACCGCCCCCGCGGCCTCGGCGACGGCCCGCTGCCGCTCCTCGTCGGTCGCGAAGATCTGCCGGTCGACGCCGGGGATGGGAACCGGGGAGACCTCGCCGTCGGCCGCGTCGAGCGCCCGGTAGAGGAGGCCGCCGGCTCGCTCGCGGGAAGACCGCATCCCCGCATGGACGGCGGCGGCGGACGCGACCGCGAGGACGAGGACGCCCGCCGTCACCGCCGCCAGGGCGCGGCGCGCCGCCAGCCACTCGGCGGCGCCGGCCGCGAACACCTGGAACCGGTCCGGCGCCTTGATCTGCTTGCGGCTCAGGTCGCCGGCGGCCTTCGTCTGGCGTGCGTCTCGGATCATGCGGAAGTCCCTGGGGAAAAAAGCCGGCACAATCTAGGCGCCGCCGGGGAGGGCGTCAAGCCGGGCGTGCCGCCGGCCGCCGCCGCCGGCGCCGCTCCTGGTAGACGATCCGCAGCGGCACCTCGAGCCCGAAGGCCTCCCGGAAGCGGTTCTCGACGAAGCGGCGGTAGTGCTCGGTGACGCCGTCGGGGTGGTTGCACTGGACGACGAAGGTGGGCGGGGCGTACGCCACCTGGGCCACGTAGTAGAGCTTGACGCGCCGACCGCGGACCAGGGGAGCCGGCTGGGCATCCTGCACCGCCTCGAGGAGGTCGTTGAGCTCGCGGGTGGGGAAGCGGGCGCGGTGCTGCTCCGCGAGCCGGGCCGCGGTGTCGAGGAGCTTGGCGACGTTCTTCCCGGTCCGGGCCGAGGCGAAGAGCATGGGAGCCCAGGCGACGAAGGGGAGCCGGCGCCGCAGCTCGGAGCGGTAGGACTCCTGCGTCGCGCCTTCCCGCTCGGCGAGGTCCCACTTGTTCACGACCAGGACGAGGGCCCGGCCCTTCTCGACCACGAGCGCCAGCAGGCGGGCGTCCTGCTCGACGCCGGCCTCGCCGGCGTCGAGGAGCACCGCGGCCACGTCGGCGCCGTCGATGGCCCGCATCGCCCGGACCACCGCGTAGGCCTCCACCCGCTGGGCGATCGAGCGCTTGCGGCGGATGCCGGCGGTGTCGGTGACCACGAAGCGGCGCCCGCGGTGGACGACGAGGCTGTCGATGGCGTCGCGGGTCGTCCCCGGAAGCTCGGAGACGACGAGCCGCGGCGCGCCGAGCAGGGCGTTCACGAAGGTGCTCTTCCCCACGTTGGGCCGCCCCACCACCGCGATGCGCACCTCGCCCGCCGGCGGCGGTCGCGCCCCCCCTCCGCCCCCCTCTTCTCCCCCC
>DATBLK010000240.1:0-39617 GCA_036555405.1 Anaeromyxobacteraceae bacterium | reverse complement strand
CACCACGTGGATGGTGTCGAGCTGGAGGAGCGACAGGCGCACCACGGCGGCGCGCACGTCCTCGCGGCGGGGCCTGCGGCGCGGAGGGGCGACCAGACCCTGCGCAGCCAGGTGGAGGGCGCGGGCCTGGGTGACGGTGAGGGGGAGGCGGGCCGCCATCGGGCGAGGCCGAAGGTAGCGCCGGCCTCCCGCCGCCGCCACGCTTCGTGGCGGGGGCCCGTGGACGTGGCCATGCGGTTCACCGGCTTGCTCTCGAACCGACATACGTTGTATGACTCAGGGCATGGCAACCAAGGACGTCATCATCCCGGTCCGCGTCACCAAGGCCGACCGGGACCTCCTGAAGCGCATGGCGCCGGGCGGGTCGGTGTCCGCCTGGCTGCGCGACCTGGCGCTCGCGGAGGCACGCAGGCGGCGGGCGGTCGTGGACCTCGGGCGGCTGCTCGACGCGGCCAAGTCCGTCGGTGACATGTCCGACGAGGAGGCGGCCGAACTGGCCGCGGAGGCGAAGCGCGAGGTGCGGAGCCGCCGCCGGTGACCCGCGCCGTCATCGACGCGAACGTGGTGGTGAGCGGCATCCTCAACCGGGCTGGCGTGCCGGCGGCCGTCCTCAGGGCGGCCGGGCCCCGCTACGAGATGGCGTGGACGCCGGCCATCGCAGTGGAGTGCCGCCGCATCCTCGATCTGCCGCGCATCCTGAAGCGGCTGAAGGGGCGCGAGGCGCAGGCCCGCCAGGTGCTCGTCAAGCTGGCGACCATCGCCACCATGGTGCCGGCCGAGCTGCTCGGCGAGGTGCGCGTCGTCGAGGAGGACCCCGACGACGACGTGCTCTTCGCAACGGCGCTCGCCGCTGGCGCCCGGACCATCGTGAGCGGCGACGCGGCGGTGCTCGCCGTCGGCAGCTTCGCGGGCGTCCTGGTGGTCAGCGCTACCGAGTTCCTGGCAACGCTCGGCGAGGTCTGACGGAGGTGGAGCGCGCGCTGCCCTTGGCGGAGCCCGAAAAGGCAATGCACCGGCAATGCAAGGCGCCGGATGGGCCAGAAACCAAGGCCGCGGCGGTCTCGGATTCCCGAGATCTGCCGCGGCCTTCAGATGGTCGGGGCGACTGGATTCGAACCAGCGACCACTTGCACCCCAATCGGAGCTGACGGGTGGTTCACCCCGCAGGGGCGTCCCAGGCCGTTGCAGGGCCTCGGCGCTGGGGGCTCGGCCGACGACGGCTGACGAGTAGCTATAACATAGCTATGCTATGCCTAGTGAGGCTAACGGCCGCACCGGACATCGCAGAGTGGCTGGGGACGCGTCCCCAGATGGAGTGGGATACGGGCAACAGCACGAAGATCCAGACGAAGCGCGGGTTCCGTACAGCGGACGTGGAGAGCATCCTGGATGCGGCGGTCGTGGTCGCTGGCCGGATCGTCGAGCCGGCACACGACGAGGCGCGCTACCTGCTCCTGGGCGTCACCTCCGGCGGACGCCACGCCGCTCTCGTCTTCACGCGCCGTGGCGACAAGCTGCGGCCGATCAGGTGCCGCGCGATGAGGAAGAGGGAGAAGGAGACCTACGATGCAGCGACGTAAGAAGAGCGCCCGTGGACGGACCATGAAGAGCGCGCGGAGCGCCCGCGACGCGACGCTGCGCGAGTTCAAGGAGCGGGACCTCGGCGGAGACATCGCTTCCGCGGGGACAGCCGTCGTCGTGCGCCCACAGCGGCCGACGTCGATCCTGTTCAGCGACGAGCTGAAGGCGGCGCTTCGGAAGCGGGGTCAGGAGCTCGGCGTCGGGTACCAGACCGCCGCCAAGATGATCCTCGCCAAGTACGTCAACGCGAAGTTGTAGCGGGGTAGCGGGCGCCCGCGGAACTCATGAAACTCCCGGCCGAGTGTGCGCCGAGGCGCGCTCTGCGAAGGCGGGCAGCTCCCTTTCACACGGGTCTCGACGAACGCCATCCGGATCGCGGAGGCGGACCTCGCGGCCTACCTGGATGGCCGACGCTCCACCGGCCAGGGGTCGACGCGATGGCGCAATCCCCATCCATGAGGCACACCGGGCAGACGATCGGGTAAGGAGGCGATCCGGCTCGAGCACGCGATCGCTGGTGCCGCCGAGGGGAGCAGGCTCGGCGCCGGCGCCTCTCGGCCGCGACCTCACCGCAGGCAGCGCTGGATCAGCTGCCCGCTGCGCTCGACCGTCGCGGCGCACGGGAGCGCGTCGGCCGGGAGCGACAGGCCGGGGCACGCCGCCAGCTCGGCCGCGAACCGGCGCCGCGCGTCGGCCTTCCAGCGCTCGGCGAGCACGGCATCATGCAGCCCCCGCTCGGCCAGCTCCAGCTCCACCAGCCGGTCGAGAAGCGCGGCACAGTCGGCCTGGGTGGCCGGCCGTCCGGCGCAGGCGGCCATCCCCAGCAGCAAGGCGAGCAGGAACGGGCGGAGCGTCACCGGGTGAACCTCACGCGGATGGGGGGCGACTCCGACTCGACGGGTAGGCCGTCCGGACCCGCCGCGGGGGTGTAGCGGGCCCGGAGCGCACAGTCCACCGCCGCTGGGCCGAAGCCGGTCCCGGGATCGCGCAGGAGCGTGGCGGCGGCCGCGGAGCCGTCCGGTCGGACCCGGACCCTGACCAGGGCGATGGCCTCGTCGAGCTCCGCCGTCTCGGCGGCCTGGGGCCACGGGCAGCTCCATTCATCCTCGGCCAGCGACACGGGGCGAGCCATGCTCGGGGTCGCGGCCGGGGGCGCCTGCCGGTCCACCGCCTCCGCGTAGACCGGCGCGGTGCTGGTGCCGGCGGCCGCCGTGACCCCACCGGCGTAGGTCGTCGCCGCGCCGGTCACGAAGGCCTCGCCCGTCAGATCGAGCGGCTCGGAAGGGCCAGGCAGCCGCGCGATCACCCGACCGGCCTGGGCGGGCGCGGGCGGCCCTGGCGGCCGTGCGGTGGCCACCGCCCGTGGCTGCGCCGGGGGCGGGGGTGGGGGGCGGGGCGGCTCGATGGGCGGGGCGGGCGCCGGGTCCACGACCGTCTCGCGGCCGAGCTCCCGGTGGAGCCGGGCGGCCAGCGCATCGGCCCAGGCGGCGGCGGACGGGCGGCTGCCGAGCGCAGCAGCCAGGACCGCGAGGTGGATGGCCAGGGCCACGCCGAGCGCGAGGGCGCTGCGGCGTGGACGGCCGGTGGGCCGCACCACGCCGAGCACCGAGTCGGCGATGCCCGGTCCTCCATCCCGCGCCGCCGGCACGCTCACCGCGCCGGCTCCTCGAGCGGCAGCGCGCCGAAGGCCACCCGAGCGATGCCGGCCTCGCGCAGGAGGTCGAGCGCCTCGACGACGCGCCGGTGGGGCGTGGCCCCGTCGGCGTTGATGACCGCCCGCACGTCGGCGTCACGCGCCCGCGCCGCGCTGGCGCGGGCCCGCAGCGCCGCCTGGTCCGGCATGGCCACGCCGTCGACCAGGACCGGGCCGGAGGCCGGGACGACCACGGAGAGGACCACCTGCAGCTCCTCGCTGGTGGAGGCCCTGGGGAGGTCGAGCGGCACCGCCGGGGTGACCACGATCTTGGCGGTGACGATGAAGATGATGAGCAGCACCAGCGTGATGTCGACGATCGGGGTCACGTTGATGCCGGTCACGATTCCGGACGAGTCGGGCGGGCCATGGCCGGCCATCACCGCACCTCGGGAGGGCGCAGCGGCGAGACGGTCGCGGCCGGGTGCGGGGTGCCGCCGATGTGCGGCGAGGCCTCCGCCGACAGGTAGGCCAGCGTGAGGTTGGAGATGGCGTCGGTCTCCTGCAGGAGCGTGGCGACGCGGCGCTGGAGCGCGTTGTAGAGCGCGATGGCGGGGAGCGCCACGGCGATGCCGACCGCGGTGGCGACGAGCGCCTCGGCCAGCGCCGTCATGACGGCCTGCGAGGCGCCGGCCGCCGCGGCGGCGCCCGTGCTGGCGTGGCCGCTCCCGCCCCGCCCCAGCTCCTCGAAGGCGTGGACCACGCCCACCACCGTGCCGAAGAGGCCGATGAACGGGGCGTTGTTCCCGACGGTGCCGAGGAAGGCGAGCCGCCGCTCCAGCGCCTGGCGCTCCAGGGACACGGCGCTGTCCATGGCCCGCTCCGCGGCGACCGGCCCGAGGTGCGACAGGCGGAGGCCGGCGGACGCCACCCTGGCCGCCAGGGCTGGCGAGCCGGCCAGCTCCTCGGCCGCGGCCTCCCGCGCCCCCCGGGCCAGCAGGGCGTCGAGGTGGCGGGCCAGGACCGGGACGTCGGTGGCCTGGCCCCGGTAGGAGAGCCACCGCTCCACCGCCACGGCTACCGTCGCGACGGAGAGCACCCCGAGCAGCCAGAGGACCCAGCCTGCCCCGGAGACCAGGAGGAGCTGCTTGACGGCCTCGACGACGTCCATGGTTCCACTCCCTCGGAGCGCCCCGCCCCGCGCGGCGGGCCAGGGCGCTCGCGACACGCTGCAGGTGCTACTGGCTCACGACGCAGAGGCCGTCGGCGTTGAGGTGGCCGAAGGTGGCGAGCGCGCGCCGGAAGTACTGCTGGTAGGTGGTCTCGATCGGGAAATCCAGGTTGACGAAGGTGCGCTCGGTCGAGGACGGCAGCGGGAAGGCGGCCGGGTCGCAGGTGCGCCAGCCGAGCGTGCCGCCCGCCCTGGCGGTGAGCGGGGCGATGCCGTGGCCGACGAGGTCCGAGTTCGGCTTGTCCGTGATCAGGAGCGAGGCCGGCGCGCCGCCGGCGCCCGGGGTGGCCAGGGCCGCGAGCTGGTCGAAAAGCATGACGGCGGCCTCGTGGTCGGTGGTGTTCCAGAACGGGTGGTCGGTGTGGAAGGTGGCCTGGGCGATCACCGACTGCCCGGGCTTCACCTGGATACCGCGGGTGTCGGCCGGCACGTCGGGATCGGCGTTGATGCAGTTGCCGTAGGCGGCGGTGGCGTCGTAGCCGATCTTGAACTCGACGGTGGTCGGCAGGGTGGAGAAGTCGAAGCTGCCGTTGCTCTGGCAGGTGGCCGCGTCGGCGGTGAAGGTGGCCGTACCGGTGATGAGAATGGTCCAGCCGTTGTCGATCATCTCCTGGTAGAGCGGCAGCTCGGCGGCGGTCAGGTTGACGTTGAAGGCGCCGGCGGTGGCGCGGACCGACCTGAAGCCGAAGGCGTAGCGCGAGGCCGGGTCGAAGTCGGCGTTGCCGTTGGAGGTCTGGGCGGTGAAGGCGGCCACGGGGAAGGCCCGCTCGTCCGGTCCTCCCTTCCCGTCGATGCCGCCCGGGTTGGCGAGGTCGGCGGCCCAGGGGCCCTTGGCCTCCGCCACCACCGGCCCCAGCAGCGAGAAGTCGCCGGAGGGCAGGCCGCGGTCGGGGTCGGCGTTGAGCCGGACGTCGTCGAAGGCCACCAGGACGTGGCCGAAGCGGATGGTCCACCCGTCGATGACGAAGGGCTCGCCGGCGATGGCCGGGGGGAAGTCGTAGCCCGACGAGGCGAGCGCCTCGCCGGACGCCGTGATGACGAAGGCGCCACCGCCCTGGTCGGCGAGCGGCGGCTGGAAGGCCTCGAGGACGCCGCCGCCGAGCGCCGCGGTGGCCGGCCCGAGGGCGACCGGCCGCGCGGTCTTCTTGTCCTTGCCGCAGCCGGAGAGCGAGAGCCCGGCGAGGAGCGCCGGGACGAGGAGCAGCTTCGATGAGGCACGCATGGTTCTTCTCCCTGGGTAAAGGTGGCCCTACGGCGCCACCGGCTCGAAGGCGTACGTCCCGAGGCGGGAGCGCAGGCCGTTGTACAGGTTGGTGGACGGCTGGCCGTCGGTCCGGTCCGGGAAGCGGCGCACCGCGGGGGCGAGCGGATCGACCGGCAGCTGGGCGAAGTCGACGCCGGTGAACCAGACCCGGGGGTCGACGCGGACCAGCAGCCCGGTCCCCGGCGCGAGGCGCAGCGAGGCGGGGATGGGCGTGACGATCCGCTGCTTGCAGAGCGGGCTGGCGCCGGGGCGCACCGGGTCGGGCGGGACGGCCCGGTTCTGGCCGATGGTGACCTGGCCCTCGAAGGTCACCGCCTCGGCGCCGCGGACAGCGGTCCCCGCGAAGTCGGCGATGGTGGTCCGGTCGTCCGACGCGTCGACCGGGCCACCCGTCAGCCAGACCTCGCCGGACTGCGCCGGCTCGCTCGTCCCCTCGCCGGGGACCGGGAAGGGCTGGGGTGCCGGATCGAGCGCGTCGACGATCCGCCCGGTCGTGACCTGGGCGGTGTAGAGCCCGGGGCTGACGCAGTTCGAGGTCTGCTGGCCGACGGCGGGCGGGGCCTTGTTCAGGTAGAGCGCGCCGACGCGGAGGCGCGCCCGGTCGAGCGTGACGGTCCAGCCCTGCTGGTTGGTGAAGGTCAGGGGCTGCCCGGCCACGGCATCGGCCGGCCCGGCGCCGGAGGCGGTGAAGGTGATGAGGTCGCCCTCGGTGGAGCCGCAGGCGGCCAGCGCGAGCGCGGCGAGCAGCGGGAGTCGGCGGGCGGCGCTCACGGCGCACCTCCAGGGCGGAGCTCGAGGGTGAAGAGGAACTGGCGGGGCGGCCCGGCGCTGAAGTGGCGCACGGGGACCAGGGTCGGCTGGGGCTGCGTGTTCCAGTCCGACGCGAAGTTGAACTCGCCGACCCGGTACCGGGCGTCGAGCAGGTTGGTGACCTCCAGGGCCAGGCGGAGCGCGCGCCACCCCAGGCTGGCCGAGGCGTCCACCGTGAGCACCGCGGCGGCGCGCTGACCGAACGGGATGGGGCGCCTCCCCACGTAGGTGACGCCGGTCGCCAGCGTGCCCCGCACCGGAGCGCCGGCGAGGGGCCAGGGGAGGTCGGAGAAGACCGAGCCGTCCAGGCGGCTCACCAGGTCGGGCACGTAGGGGATGAGGGCCCTCGTGTCGTCGAAGGTGGCGCGAACCAGCGTGGCGTGTGCGTTGAGGTCGAAGGTCCGGCCGGTGGCCCGGCCGGCCAGCAGGGCGCCGGTGCGGGTGCTCCCGCCGCCGAGGACGTTCCGGCCGGCGCTCTCGCTGAAGATCAGGTCCTTGTCCACCCTGGTCTGGAAGCCGGCGCCGCGGACCACGGTGGCCAGGGAGGGGCCGGAGGTCGTCCATGTGGCGCCGACCTCCACGGAGCGGGCGCTCGCGAAGGGCGTCTTCAGATCCTGGCCGACGTACTGCGGGTCGATGGACCGGACCCCCTCGCCGTAGGCGGCGGAGACGCCGAGCCCGGGCAGGGGCGTGAACACCGCCGTCACCCGCGGCATCACGGCGAGGCTGGAGGTGGAGTTGCGCTGGACCGGCTCGCGGTAGCGCCCGAGGTTCTGCTGCGAGAGGCAGCTGCGGTCGAGGGGCGGGTCGGCCGGGTTGGGGCGGTCGACGCTCTGGACCGCGCACCGGTCGAGCACGTCGAAGGTGAAGAGGTCGGCCCGGAAGCCGCCGCGCAGGGTGAGCCAGGGCGCCACGGAGAGGGACAGGTCGGCGAAGGCGCCCACGTCGGCCAGGCGACTCCCGAGGTCGATCTCCAGGGCGTAGGGGGCGCCGTTCGAGGCCTGGACGCGGTACTGCTGCCCATCGGTCCAGTCGAGGCGCGCCAGGGCGCCCGCGGCGGCCTCGTGCTGCCGCCCCAGCAGCCCGAAGCGGGTCCGGCCCTCGCTCCTCAGGCCGACGGTGGACGCCTCGGTGTGCCGGTCGATGAGGTCGCCGCGCTGCGGGTGGAGCGTCTGCTGGGGCTCCTGCACGTCGAGGAGGAAGCCGGTGAAGTTCTCGCGGAGGCGCGAGCTGCCGCGGACGTAGAAGGCCTGGTGGCGGTAGGCGAGGCCGCCCGCGCGGCCGTCGATCTCCGCGCTGGCCGAGAACCGGGAGGCGTCGCCGCCCTGGCCGAGGTCGTAGGCGTCGAAGAAGCCGACCCGCCCGCTGCGGAAGTCGTCCTCCCGCAGCAACCCGGCCGACTGGAACCGCGCCGTGTAGCCCTGGAAGGTGAGCCGCAGCGTGTCGGCGCCGAGGCGCGACTCGTGCTGGGCGATCGCCGAGCCGCGCTGGGCCGCGCGGGCACGGCCGAAGCCGGCGGTGTCGTAGAGCTCGACCGCTCCGAAGGTGGCGCGCGGGGCGTCCTGCGGTCCCCAGGTGGCCAGCACCCGGCGGGTCCCGGAGGTGCCGGCGCCCAGCGCGAGGGTGAGGCCGCGCTGGTCGAGGCCGAGCTCGTACTCGGCGCTGCCGGCCACCGCGAAGTTGCCCTGGTGCGGGTCGAAGGGCCCCTCCAGCACGCGCAGGGAGGCGACCACCTCCGGGATGACGAAGTGGACGTCGGCGTAGCCGTTGCCGTGCAGGTTGCCCACCTCGTTGACGGGGACGCCCGCGACGGTGATCTCCACGTCCTGGCCCTGCCTGGCGTCGAAGCCGCGCAGGAAGATCTGCTGGGCGTGCCCCTCGCCGCCCTCGTTGGTGAGGAGGATGCCGGGCGCCAGCTTGAGCAGCTCGGCGGCGTTCTTGCGGGGCACCAGCGCGAGCTGGCCCACCTGCACCTGGTAGTCGGCCGAGCCGCGGCTGGGCGGGCGCGCCCGGCCGCGCACGGTGGCGTCGAGGACCTGCGCCTCCTCCGGGGCCGGCGGGGCGGCGGCGGTCGCGCCGGGGGCGGACGGGGAGTTGGCGGACGGGGCCGGGGGCGGGGCGGCGGGTCCGGCGACGGGAGGACCGGCCGGGGGCGGCGGTGGCTCGGCCGGGCGCCGGAAGGCGAAGGGAACGGTGATGCGAACGGCCACCGGTTCGCCGCCCTGCCTGGCCGGGGTGAACCGCCACTGGGTGACCGCCTCGATGGCGGCCGCGTCGAACTCGGGCCCAGCTGACCGCACCACCGTCACGTCCGAGGGGAGGCCGTCCAGCCCGACGGTGAGCTCGAGGCCGACCTCGCCCTCGAGCCTGGCGGCGAGCGCCCCCGGCGGATAGCGGGCCTCGACGGCTCGAACCAGGACCGGCGGCCTGACGACCGGCTCCGGCCCGGCGACGGGCGGCGTGGCGGCGAGGGCCACGGCCATGGAGGCCGCGACCGCGATGGCGTGAACCAAGGCGTCCTTCCCCCGGCGCGCCGAGGCGCACCGGGTCAGCGGGAGTTGGCGGAGAGGGGCAAGGCCACGGGCGCCCGTCGGCCAGGGGGTGGCCGTCCGGAGCTCGGGCTCGTCGGCGCGCTAGGCCGGTGGGGACTGCTTGGGCGCGCGCCGGTAGAGGCCGGAGGACGCGATGGCGCGCTCCGGCACGGCCTCATCGCGGCGCTGCGGGTGCTCGGGCCGCTGCGGCAGCGACGGCCCGACCTCGACGACGGCCGCCCGGCGGTGGGAGGCCAGGCCGCAGTGATCGTGGCCGTGGCCGTGGCCGACGCGATCGGAGGCCTCCGTCAGGGCGGGGCCATCCGCCCTCGGCGCCGGGGCCGAGGCGTGGTCCGGCTCGGCTCCCTCCCCGGGGTGGATGAGCTCGCCGTGGTCCGCGCAGACTTCGTGGCGCGCCACGGCGACGTGGGCGGCGGCGCCGAGCTGGGCCGACAGCAGCGCCAGGGCCAGCACGGCCCTGGAGAGCCGAGCCGGGGGCAGCGCCTGTGGCCAACGGACGCGCATGGGATCGGGCAGGTCTAACGGGGGCGGGGCCCGGTGGCACGGCGAACTTCGGAGGTGCCCTTCCGGAGCACGGCGGGGCGGTGCCGCTCGGGCGAGGGCCAGCGGGGGGCGTGGAGGGGCACGGGCCGGGTGTAGCGCAGGTGCAATGCAGTTGCAAGATGGATCGGCCACGCCGAAGCAGGCGAGGGCCCAGGTGGCTTCAGCGATCGCAGCCGTCGCAGACGCCCCGGATGCTCACCTCGGCCTCACCGCGACCCAGCGCCCGAGGGAGCCCCGCCTGGCCGGCCACCTTGAGGGCGCCGTCGGGGAGGCAGGTGACCTCGCCGCAGGACGTGCAGGTGAAGTGGGGGTGCCGCTGGGCGCCGTGCTGGCCCGCCCCCTTCAGCTCGAAGCGCCAGGTCGTGTCTCCCACCAGGGTCCGCTCGACCAGGCCGGCCTCCGCCAGGTCCTGGAGGTTGCGGTACACCGTCACCCGGTCGAGCCCGCGCCGGCTCAGCTGCTCGGCCAGTTCCCCGTGCGAGACGGGACCGCTGGCCTTGTCGAGCGCGCCCAGCACCTCGACCCGGGGGCCGGTGGCCCGGAGCCCCGCGGCGCGCAGGCGGGTCCGCAGCGCGGCCTCGTCGGATGGCTTCCTCCGCATGCCGGCACTGTAGACGGCCCGGGCCGAGAACGCACGACCTTGCTGGTGCCTCCCGGATGCTGTTACATCTCAGATGCTGTTGCAATCGAATTGTTCGACACTGTCCATACCCAGTGAACTTCGGGCCCGAAGGATTCCCAAGTCCAGCCAGGCGGCGCGCTGCGTGCTCAGGCGCGGCGAAGTCCTGCCAACGCTGGCGAACTTCCCCACGCCGACGGGCGAGACGCCCTGGCGATGGGTCGCTGCGACGTGCGTCTACGCCGGCCTGCGGCCTGGCGAGGCCTTCGGGCTGCGCAAGGAGGACGTGGACACGCGGACCTGGACGCTCGCCGTCCGCCACTCCTGGCTGGCGCCGCTCCCCAAGGACGGGGATGCCCGCGACGTGACCATCGTGAGCGAGCTGCGGCCGCTCCTCGCGGCGGCTATGAAGGCCTCGTCGTCCGAGCACGTCTTCGTCCAGGCCGACGGCTCGCCGTACACGCCCGACGTCCGGTTCCACCTGGTGGACCACCTGCGCCGGGCGCTCAAGCGGGCCGGAGTGGTCGAGGGCTACCGGTTCATCTGCCGGCGGAAGGGTTGCGGGTTCGAGGAACTCTGGCCCGAGGAAGACGAGGCGCGGTGCCCTAAGTGCAACATGCGACTCTGGGTGTCGCCCATCCCTCGGAAGCTCCGGTTCTACGACCTGCGCCACACCCACGCGACGCTGCTCCGGAAGGCCGGGGTGGACCTCGGCGCCGTCCAGCGCAACCTCGGCCACTCCTCGCCCGAGATCACGGCCGCCGTGTACGACCACAGCGACCTCGAGGACTTCCGCGCCGACGTGGACCGGGCGCTCACCTTCGGCGAGCCGGAGCGAGTTAATGCACCGGCAATGCAAGGCGGCGATTCGGCGAAAAGTGAAGGCCCCGAGGCTTTCGCCTTCGCGAAGAACCTCGGGGCCTTCAGATGGTCGGGGCGACTGGATTTGAACCAGCGACCACTTGCACCCCAAGCAAGTGCGCTACCAGGCTGCGCTACGCCCCGGAGGCCGTGGGGTGCCAGTAGGTAACACCGCGCCCCCGGGGGGTCAACAGGCCGCGGCGCGTCACTTCATGTACGCGGACACCTTCTTGAACTCGGGGGTGCCGGCGACGTGGAGGAGATCGAAGATCGAGGTCTCCACCGAGGTGAGGAGGACGCCGCCGTCGCGAAGCGCCTCGAGCGCCACCCGGCGGTGCTCCTCGCGCCGGCTGGTCACCGCGTCGGCGCACAGGTGCACCTCGTACCCCTCGGCGAGGAGGTCGCGGCAGGACTGGTAGACGCAGACGTGCGTCTCGACGCCCACCACGATCACCTGGCGGCGACCGGTCTCGCCGAGGGCGCGGCGCACCGCCTCGTCGGAGCCGCAGGCGAAGTGCATCTTGGCGAGCGGCGGGGAGGGGAGGACCTCGCGGATCGAGGGAATGGTCGGCCCCAGGCCCTTCGGGTACTGCTCGGTGCAGATCACCGGCAGTCCCAGGTCGCGCGCCGCGAGGATCATCGTCCGCGCCTGCTTCACCACCGGCTCGACGTCCCACATCGCCGGGACGAGCCTCTCCTGCAGGTCCACCACCAGCACCTGCGCGCCCTTCCGGTCGAGCCTGGGCAGCTGTCTCATGTGCACCTCCGGGAGACTGAGCCTAGCGAGAGGCGGGCGCCGGGGCCACGCTCAGACGGCGTAGCCGGCGGCGCCCGAGGCGGCGGCGGCCTCCGGGTCGATGGCGACGTCCACGCAGTACACGGTTCCGGACGCGAAGGCGCGCTCCAGCGCCGGCGCGAGGTCCCCCGGATCCTCGACGTGCTCGCCCTTGCCGCCCATGGCCTCGACGATGCGGTCGTAGCGAGTAGGCGCGAGCCGGGTCGCCACCGCCTCCCCGTACATCCCGCGCTGCGGGATGAGGATCTGGCCCCAGGCGGCGTCGTTCCCCACCACCACCACCATGGGGAGGCCGAAGCGCACCGCGGTCTCGTAGTCCATCCCGTTGAGCCCGAAGGACCCGTCGCCCTGGACGACGCACACCGGCCGCTCCGGCGCGAGCAGCTTGGCCGCGATGGCGAAGGGCGCGCCCACGCCCAGGCAGCCGAGCGGCCCGGGGTCGAGCCAGCGCCCCGGGCCGGGCACGCGCAGCACCTTGGCCGCCACGGCGACGACGTTGCCGCCGTCGGCGACCCAGGTCACGTCGAGCCTGCCGGCGACGTCGTCGAGCGCCCGGGCGAGCCGGAAGTGGTGGATGGGAGTCTGGTCGCTCTGCTCGAAGGCCCGCTGCCGCTCGCGCCGCTTCTCCTCGTCGGCGCGGAGGTGGGGGAGCCACCCCTTGCCGCCCCAGGCGCCGGCGCCGGCCTCGAGCTGCTCGAGCGCGCTGCGCGAGTCGGCGACGATTCCCACCTCGATGGGCCGGTTCCGGCCGATCTCGGCGCCGTCCACGTCCACCTGCAGCACGCGCGCGCCGGCCGCGAAGGTGGGCTCGGTGCCGTAGCCGACGCGGAAGTCGAGCGGCGTCCCCACCACCAGCACGACGTCGGCCTGGCCCAGCGCCTCCTTGCGCGAGAGCTGGAGGAACGAGGGGTGGCCCTCGGGGAGGCAGCCGCGCCCCATGCCGTTCAGGTAGACGGGGACGCCGGAGCGCCGCGCCAGGCGGTCGAGCGCCCCGGCGGCGTCGTCCCACCACACCGACGAGCCGGCGAGCACCACCGGTCGCTCGGCGCGACCCAGGAGCGCCAGCGCCTCCTCGACCTTCCGCGGGTCGCCGGGCTGGCGGGCGTCGGTGCGGTAGCGGGTCTGCGCGTCGACGAGCGCCTCCTCGGCGCCGTTCGAGAGCACGTCCCAGGGGATCTCCAGGAACACCGGCCCGGGCCGGCCGGCCCGGGCCACCCGGAAGGCCTTCGCCAGGTAGCTCGGCACGAGGTCGGGCGAGGGGACGCGGTCCGTCCACTTCGTGATCCCCTGGAAGAGCTGCGTCTGCGGCATCTCCTGGAGGGAGCCGCGGCCCAGGTTGAAGACCGGCGCGGCGCCGCCCAGGAGCAGCAGCGGGACGTTGGCGGCGAAGGCGTTGGCGACGCCGGTGACCGCGTCGGTGACCCCCGGACCGGCGGTGACCACGGCGACGCCGACGCCGCGGGTGAGCCGCGCCCAGGCGTCGGCGGCGTGGGCCGCGGCCTGCTCGTGCCGCGTGTCGACGATCCGGATCCCCTGCTCGACGCAGCCCACGTAGATGGGCGCGACGTGGAGCCCGGAGAGCGTGAAGACCGTCTCCACGCCCTCCTTCTTCAGCATCCGCGCGACGAGCTGGCCGCCGGTGAGCGCGCCCATCTGGTCCTCCTCGGAGACGAGACGCCCCGCGCGCCGGGCGGCACACGGGGCGTCGGGAACCTCGCCGCCGCGCGGCGGGGGCTACTGGGCCTTGCGGTACCGCGAGAGGGTCGCCGGAAGCTCGGCCAGCGCCGGGAAGGTCTTGTCGGCGTGGATCCTCGCCAGCTTGCCGTAGTTCTGCTCCTCGGTCTCGGGCCGGTTCGGGTCCGGCACGCAGCAGTCCACCGGGCAGACCGCGTTGCAGGCCTCCTCGTCGTGGAAGCCGACGCACTCGGTGCAGAGCTCGGGGTTGATGATGTAGATGTCGTCTCCCTGGCTGATGGCGCCGTTGGGGCACTCGGGCTCGCAAGCGCCGCAGTTGATGCACTCCTCGGTGATGAAGGTCGCCATCGGGTTCCGTCTCCTTGGGGTCCCGCCCGCGGTGGGGGAGGGCCCTCGTTTACCGGAGCCGGGAGCGCGGAGTCAAGGAAAAGGCACCCAAGCGGGGCCGAGAGCGAACAGGGCGCCGCCAGGGACGTTTCCGGCGACTCAGGCGCCGCCCTTCGGGGGCCGGGGCGGCTGCCCCACGGCGCGCCGCTCCTCCTCCACCTCGGCCGCGATGCGCCGCATGAGCGAGAGCCCGACGTGGAGCAGCGCCGCGGCGCCGACGCCCAGGAGCCCGAGGATCTCGTCGCGCCGCGCCCGGGCCAGCTCCAGGGCCAGCGCCCGCCTGCGGTCGTAGGCCTCGAGCTGCCGCTCGGCCTGCGCTCCCTCGAAGGTCTTCACGAAGGACTCGCCCGCCGAGCGCCCGGCGACCTCGAGCCGCGCCATCTCGCTGCGGATCTCGGCGATGCGCCCGGCGCCGCTGGCGGCGGCCCACCCGCCCAGGAGCGCCACCGGCAAGGAGAGGAGGAGCGCTCTGGGGACGTGCATGCCGCTTGACGCGAGGTCGAGGCCGAGGATAGTGCCCGGCCCGGCCCGCGGCAAATGGCATCGGGCTCCCATGGCCAAGCCCTACGACCCGAGGGACCACTACGCCCGGCGCGCCCGGCGCGAGGGGCGGCGCGCCCGCTCGGCCTTCAAGCTGGAGGAGATCCTCCGGCGGTTCCGGCTCCTGCCCCGGGGCGGGGCGGCGCTCGACCTCGGCGCCGCGCCCGGCGGCTTCCTCCAGGTGCTCGCCGAGGCGGTGGGCGAGCGCGGGGCGGCCGTGGGCGTCGACCTCGAGCCCATCCGCGACCTGGGGAAGCCCTGGGTGAGGACCGCCGCGGTCGACCTCCTCGCGCCCGGCGCCCTGGAGCGCATCCGCGCGCTCCACCCGGGGCCCTTCGACCTCGTCGCCAGCGACATGGCGCCCCGGACCATCGGCGTGAAGGTGACGGACGAGGCCCGCTCGCTGGAGCTGGCCCGCGCCGCGCTCGGCGTGGCCGGCGAGACCCTGAGGCCCGGCGGCGCCCTGGTCTGCAAGGTCTTCATGGGCGGCGACTTCCCGATCTTCCGCAGGGAGGTCGGGGCCCGCTTCGACGAGGTGCACGTGGCGCGGCCCCGGGCCACCCGCGAGTCGTCGTACGAGGTCTACGTGGTGGGAAAGGGGTTCCGCGGCTGACCCCGGGCCGGCGAGGTCCCGGGGCGGCCGGGGCCGGCGGGGTCGAGGGGATCTTGCCCGCCCCGCCGGAGCGCCCCTATGCTCGGCGCCCCATGCCCACGCTCCTCGACGAGCTCACGCCGCGCGGCCTGGTCCACGGTGCCACGCCGGGCCTGGCGGAGCGGCTGCGCCAGGGCCCGGTGGTCGGCTACGTGGGCTTCGACCCCACCGCCGACTCGCTCCACGTCGGCAACCTCGTCCCGGTGATGGGGCTCGCCTGGTTCCAGCGCTGCGGCGGCACGCCCATCGTCGTCGTGGGCGGCGGAACGGGCATGGTCGGCGACCCGTCCGGCAAGCGCAGCGAGCGCCCCGTCCTCTCCGTCGAGGAGATCGACCACAACGTCGCTTGCCAGCGCGCCCAGCTCGAGCGCTTCCTCCGCTTCGACGGGCCCAACGCCGCGCGCGTCCGGAACAACGCCGACTGGCTCCGGCCGCTCGGGCTCATGGAGTTCCTGCGCGACGTGGGGAAGCACTTCACCGTGAACTACATGCTCGACAAGGAGTCGGTGCGGAGCCGGATGGACACCGGGATCTCCTTCACCGAGTTCGGCTACATGCTGGTCCAGGCCTACGACTTCTGGCACCTGTGGCGGACCGAGGGCTGCGAGCTGCAGATGGGCGGCAGCGACCAGTGGGGGAACATCACCGCCGGCGCCGAGCTCGTCTCCCGCAAGGAGAACGGGACGGCCCACGGCCTCGTGTTCCCGCTCCTCACCACCGCGGCCGGGGCGAAGTTCGGCAAGAGCGAGGAGGGCGCCGTCTACCTCGACCCGGCCCGCACCTCGCCCTACCGGTTCTTCCAGTTCTGGCTGCAGACCGACGACCGGGACGTGGAGCGGGTCCTCAAGACCTTCACCTTCTTCCCGCTCGAGGAGATCGCCGCCCTCCTGGCCGAGCACGGCCGCGACCCGGGCAAGCGCGCCGCCCAGCGGCGGCTGGCCGAGGAGGTCACCGCGCGCATCCACGGCGCCGACACCGCGCGCGGCGTCGTGTCGGCCAGCCGGCTCCTCTTCGGCGGGACCGACCTCCGCTCGGCGGGCGCCGGCGCCTTCGAGATCCTGGCGGCCGAGATCCCCACGGCGCGGCTGCCGCGCGCCGAGCTCGACGGCCTCCCGGTCGTCGACGCGCTGGTGCGCGCCGGGCTGGCGGCCTCGAAGGGCGAGGCGCGCCGCGGCATCCAGGGGGGCGGCTTCTCGGTGAACGGCCAGGCGGTCGCCGCCCCCGACCGCCGCCTCGGCGCCCCGGACCTCCTCGCCGGGCGCTGGGTGCTCCTCCAGAAGGGCCGCAAGCACCACGCGCTCCTCGGCGCCGAGGGGTAGGCGGGCGCGCGAGCGCTTCAGGGCGAGGGGGAGGCCCTCACTCCTCGAGCTTCTCCTGCACGCGCTCGATCCCCAGCGCCCGGCCGCTGGCGTCGTCGATCTCCACCAGCGCGCCCTGGAGCCAGACCTCGCGCTTCGCCGGCTCGAAGCCCACCGGCCGCTGCGAGAGGAAGCGCTCCAGCACCAGCTCCTTGCGCACCCCGATGATCGAGTCCCACGGGCCGCACATGCCCACGTCGGTGACGAAGGCGGTGCCGCCGGGGAGCACGCGGGCGTCGGCGGTCTGCACGTGGGTGTGCGTCCCGAGCACCGCCGACACCTTCCCGTCGAGGAACCAGCCCATGGCGTTCTTCTCGCTCGTCGCCTCGCAGTGCATGTCGACGAGGATGCAGCGGAGGCCGGTGGCGCGCAGCGCCTCGACCTCGGCCAGGCCCACGGTGAAGGGGTCGTCGAGGTTCTTCATGAAGACGCGTCCCTCCAGGTTCACGACGCCGAGGCGTCGGCCGTCGGGCGTCTCCACCACCGCGCTTCCCCGGCCCGGCGATCCCTTCGGGTAGTTCGCCGGCCGCAGCAGCCGCGACCCGCTCCTTTCCAGGTACGGGACGATCTCCTTCTTCGTCCAGATGTGGTTCCCGCTGGTGAGGAGGTCGACCTCGCTCCCCAGGAGCTCCTCGGCGGAATCCGGCGTCACCCCGGCGCCGCCGGCGGCGTTCTCGGCGTTGGCGACCACCAGGTCCACGCCGCGGGCGGCGATGAGGCGCGGCACGAGCCGCCGCACCGCCGCGCGGCCGGGCTTCGCGAAGACGTCGCCGAGGAAGAGGAGGCGCACGGGGGGCGCATGGGAACCCGCTCCGGCGGCGGTGTCAACCGACCGGGCCGATGAGGCGCGTCTCGGTGACCACCAGGTCCACGCGGAGGTCGTGAGCCTCCGCCGGGACCTCGTCGACCACCTGGCAGTCGAAGGCCAGGCCGAAGCGGAGGGCCCGGGCCGGCAGCGCCGCCAGGGTGGCGTCGTAGTGGCCGCCGCCGCGGCCCAGCCGCCGGAGCGCGCCGTCGAAGGCCACCCCGGGCACGAGCGCCAGGTCGATCACGTCCAGGGTGACGCGCGGCGCCGCCGGCGGCGGCTCGAGGGTGCCCATGGGCCCGGGGACCAGGGCCGCCGGGGCACAGGCGGCGAAGGCGAGGCGCCGCTCGGCGGCGGACATCCGCGGCCAGGCCAGGAGCTTGCCCGCCCCGGCGGCCGCCATCGCCACCGGACCGGTGTCCACCTCGGTGCCCAGCGAGGCGTACAGGGCGACGACCCCCGCCGCCGCGAAGGCGGGGTGCGCCACCAGGCGCGTCGCGATGGCGCGCGAGCGCTCGCCGCGCTCCGCGGGCGAGAGCGCCCCGAGCGCGGCCAGGACGTCCTGGCGCTGGGCGCGCTTGCGATCGTCGATCGTCACGGCAAAGAAAAAGCCCCCCGCTTGAGCCGTGTGGCCCGGTTGCTTGGACCTGTGTATCCACAGGTGGGGCACCCGGAGGACCGGAACTCCGTAGGCTTCTCCCTCGCAGCGTGGGAGCTTGCTCATGGAGGCGGTCGGGCGCTCCTCTTTGGGTCAAAGTCGGCCCAAACGACGCGAGGCCCAATCACGAACCCGGCAGGGGGCTAGCTGGCGCTACGACTCAAAGAGCTAGAAGCCCTCGAAATCACGAGGGATTGTAGAGGTCGATCGTAGCGATCGCGGAATCGCATGTCAAGCCGGGGGGTGGGGCCGGGGCGGTCGGGGTTCGCGTATATGATCCGGACATGCCACGGCGCCCGGGAGCGCTCACGTTGATCCTGGCGGCGGCGCCGCTCGCCGCGTCGGCCCAGCCGAGCGCCTCCGGCGACTGGGACTCGCCCATCGGCCGGCTGCGCATCGAGCAGCAGGGCGATGCGGTCACGGGAACGCTCCTCGCGCCCCGCGGCCCCTGCGCCTTCCGCGCCGGCGACGAGGTGCTCCGCGGCACGATGGTCGACGACTCCCTCGCCGGGCGGTTCCGGGTCTGCCTGGCGGGCAAGGGCTGCGCCGCGGAGGAGTGGGGCAGCGCCTTGCTCGTCGTGGGACCCGACAAGCTCGCCGGCGCGGTGCACCTCAGGGCCCGGCGGTGCCGGGCGCCCCTCGGCCGCAGCGGCGGGGTGGCGCTGGAGCGGGCCCGGGGACCGGCGGAGGCGGCGCCTGCGGCGCGGCGGACGTCGACTCCGGCCCTGAAGGCGAAGGCGAGGGCGATCCTGCGCGACGGCGCCGCCTGGCTCCACGAGGGGAACTTCGAGAAGGCCCGCGAGCGATTCCTCGAGGCCATCGAGGTGGCCCCCGACGTGCCCGAGGCCTACAACGGGGTGGGCGTGACCTACAAGTCGCGCAACCAGCACGAGGAGGCGCTGCACTGGTACAAGAAGTCGCTGGCCGTCGACCCCGACTTCGGCGACGCCTACTACAACATGGCCTGCGTCTACGCGCTCGCCGGGGAGCGGACGCTGGCCCTGCGCTACCTCCAGATCGCTGCGATGAACGGCTACGCCACCGCCGAGGGCATCGACGAGGACTCGGACCTGGCCTCGCTGCGCGGCTCGCGCGAGTACCGCGCGCTCCGCGATCGGATGTGAGGCGATGGCGGGCCCGCGCATCGGCGAGTACGCGCTGGAAGGGCTCCTGGGGAGCGGCGGGATGGCGGAGGTCTACCGCGCCCGGGCGGTGAGCGGCCCGCGCGCCGGCCGGCTGGTGGCCCTGAAGCGGCTCCGCCCGGAGCTCGCCGGCGACACCGCGGAGGTGGTGCGCTTCGCCCGGGAGGCGTCGATCACCGGCCTGGTCCGCCACCCGCACGTCGTCGAGGTCTACGAGGTGGGCGTCGACCACGGCGCCCCCTTCATCGCCATGGAGTTCGTGGACGGCCGCAACCTGCGCCAGATCCTCTCGCGCTGCGCCGCCCGGTCGATCTACCTCCCGCTCGACTTCGCCGCGCACCTGGCCCACGTCCTGGCGCAGGCGCTCGACCACACCCACCGCGCCAGGGACTCGGCGGGGCGCCCGCTGGGCATCGTCCACTGCGACGTCTCGCCCCAGAACGTCTTCATCTCGCGCCGCGGCGAGGTGAAGCTCGGAGACTTCGGGGTGGCCCAGGCCGTGGCCGACGGCTCCGGCAGCGAGGCCTTCGGCAAGGTGCGCTACCTGGCGCCCGAGGTCCTGCGCGGCGAGCCGGTGCGGCCCGCGACCGACGTCTTCGCCCTCGGGGCGGTGCTCTTCGAGATGCTGACGAACGAGCCCGCGTTCCCCGGCAACGACCCGGGAGAGGTGGGGCGCCGGATCGTCGCCGGCGAGCGACGCGCCCCGTCCAGCCTGCGGACGGAGGTCCCCTTCGAGCTCGACGAGCTCGTCCTCCGGGCTCTCGGGCCGGCCGATCGGCTCGAGACCGCCGCCGAGTTCGCGGCGCTCCTCGAAAGGCGCTACGACCCGCACGTCGGCACCGACCTCGGCATCGCGGCCGTGGTGCGCGGGCTCTTCGGGGCCGAGGGAGGCTGATGCGGCTGCCCGCCGGACGGCCGCGGCGTCAGGCGGCGAGCGCCTGGTCGACGCTGAGCCACAGGTCGTCCAGGCTGAACGGCTTCCTCACGACCCCGACCGGCTCGAGTCCCAGGCGGGCGCAGCCCTGCCGCACCTCGTCCGGATCCGTGGCCGAGACGAAGAGGACCTTGGGGCACCGCGCGCCGAGGGCGTCCCGCAGGGCCGCGAAGAAGGCGACCCCGTCCATGCCCGGCATGCGGTAGTCGACGAGCGCGAGCGCGGGGGGATTCGTCCGGGCGAGCACCAGCGCCTCGTGCGGGTCCGAGGTGCCTTCGCTCGCGTGGCCCATCTTCTTGAGACCGAGCTGCAGGGCCTTGAGAACGATCGCGACATCATCGATGACGAGTACCTGAGCCACTTCCACACCTCCGCTCCTCGGGCGGGCCATGTCGCGCCCTCGCTCCCCTGCTCGACTCGCAGTGCAACCGGGGAGCCACGGCGCAACCCCGCGACTTCCCGGCGTCCTGCTCCCGCCGGAGGGGTGCGCCGAGGGGGTGCTCCTCTACCCCAGGACGGGTCAAGCCCTTGACGCGACCCATGCGGCGCAGGGGCCCTGCCGCTCCAAGGTCCCGGAACGTCGACGACTTCGGCCCCGCCGGACCCTTGACGTTCCGACCGCATAGGGCGTTTGCAGGGGGGACCGGCCGGAGCCAGCACTCGTGGTTCACGCCTTGCACTCGGCCCGAGGAGGGAGTGCCCATGCACGAGCTCTTCTTCCTCTTCGGAGACGCCCGCGACGATCGCGCCCGGGACGTCGTGGCCTTCGTCGGCGAGCTTCCGCGCCTGTGCCGGGGAACGCTGGTGGAGTGCGATCTCGCCGTTCCGCTGGGCGAGGTGGTCACCTGCCTGGCGCGATTCCGCGGGCCCCCGCCGGAGGCGGTGAAGGCTCGGCTCCTGTTCTGGGCCTGGCGGGTCGGCGGCTCGATGCGGTCCCTGCCCGCGGGCTCCCGCCGCCGGCCCGAGGCGTCGGAGGGCGCACCGGCGCCTGGAAGCGGCGGCATCGCCCTCCAGCGCGTTCCGCCCGGGCTCCTGCGCAGCGCCGCGCTCTCGCTCCTCGGCCGCCTCGAGGGCGTCGGCCCCGACCTCGACCAGGGGCGGCTCTCGCTCCGCCTGGCGCTCGGGACGCCCGACGCGGCCGGGGTCTCCTTCGAGCGCCGCAGGATGGCGCTCTTCGTCCCCAGCCCCCACGCGCTGCCCCCCGGTGAGGAGATCGCGCTGCAGCTGCGGCGACCCGAGGGCGACGCGCTGGCGGCGAAGGGGGTCGTCGCGGCGGTCCGCGCCGCGGGAGAGCAGGGGCCCGGATCGCCCGCCGGCCTGGTGGTGGGGCTCGTCGCCCCCTGCGACCGGGCGATGGACGTGCTGGACGCGCACGCGGGCTCCCAGGCCGGCGAGGGCCGCCGCGCCCCGCGGTACACCGTGCACGCGCGGGCCAAGGTGACCCTTCGCGAGGCCGAGTCCTCGTCACTGGCGCGGCTCACGTACTCCAGCCCGGCCGACTTCGCCGAGGACTACGTCGAGAACCTGTCGCAGGGCGGCGCCTTCGTGCGCACCCAGGAGCTGCTTGCGCCCGGCTCCCGGGTCCAGCTCGACCTGGCGCTCCCCGGCGGCTCGACCGTGAGCGCACCCGCCGTGGTCGTCTACGGCAACGACCGCGGGGTCGGCGTTCGATTCGAGCTCGACGAGGCGGGCGAGGCCGCGGTCGCCGACGCCCTCATGCACGTCACCGCGCGGAGGCGGCGGGCCCTGGTCGTCGACGACGACCTGCTCAGCCGGCGGATGCTGGGCGACGCGCTGGCCGAGCGCGGGTTCGAGGTCCTGGCGGCCGCCGAGGGCCTCGGCGGGCTGCGGGCGCTGACCGAGGAGCTGCTCGACCTCGACCTCCTCGTCGCGGACCTCCACATGCCCGGCTTCGGAGGCGAGCAGCTGGTGAGGCTCGTCCGCGGGGCCGGGGGCGAGCAGGACCTCGCCGTCGTGGTCGTGAGCGGCGACGTGGACGGAGCCGCCGAGCAGCGCCTGCTGAAGGCCGGGGCCGATGCGGTGCTCGCCAAGGGGCTGGGGGGGGCGGCCGTGGCCCGCGCGGCGGAGGAGGCGGTCCTGCGGAGAGGTGGCCCGGGCCGGGCGACCGCGAGGGCCATCGCCTCCAGCGCCTGACGCCGGGACCGGCCCCGCTCGGGCGGGGCGCGCCGCGCTACGGGTCGCCCGGCGGCTCGTCGGCGTCGGCCGGGTCGCCGCGCGCCGCGACCCCGTACGCCTTCAGCAGCTTCCGGAAGTTGGAGCGCTCCACCCCGGCGGCTCGCGCCGCCCGGGCGACGTTGCCGCGGGCCCGCCGGAGCACGTTCGCCAGGTAGCGTCGCTCGAAGGCGTCGACGGCGAGCTTCTTCGCCGCCGCCAGGGGCAGGTGGGACAGGCTCGCCGGGTCGACGTCGGCGCCGCGCTCGCCCGCGGCGACGCTCGGCGGGAGGTCGCCCAGGGCCACCTCGGGACCTCGCGCCAGGACGACCGCTCGCTCGATCGCGTTCTCGAGCTCCCGCACGTTTCCCGGCCACGAGTGGGTCGTCAGCGCCTCCATGGCCTCGCCGGAGACGCCCTCCAGGCTCTTGCCGACCCGGGGACCGTACTTCCGCAGGAAGTGGTGCGCGAGCGGGGGGACGTCCTCGGGGCGGTCCCGCAGCGGGGGCAGGGAGATGGCGATGACGTTCAGGCGGAAGAAGAGGTCCTCGCGGAACCTGCCCTCGGACCTGGCGCGGTCCAGGTCGACGTTCGTCGCGGCGACGACCCTGACGTCGACGTGCCGCACCGCGGAGTCCCCGACGCGCTTGATCTCGCCCTCCTGGAGCACGCGCAGCAGGCGGACCTGCGTCGCGGGCGGCATGTCGCCCACCTCGTCGAGGAAGATCGTTCCGCCGCTGGCGGACTCGAGCAGCCCGCGTCGGTCCGCGGTGGCGCCGGTGAAGGCCCCCTTGGCGTGGCCGAAGAGCTCGCTCTCGAGCAGGGTCTCCGTCAGCGCCGAGCAGTTCACCGCGACGAAGGGCCCGTCGCTCCGCGGGCTCCGGCGGTGGATGGCGCGGGCGACCAGCTCCTTGCCGGTGCCGCTCTCGCCCTGGACGAGGACGGTCGCGGAGGACGAGGCGACCGCGTCGATCAGCTGGAACACGTCCTTCATCTTCTGGCTCTGGCCGATGAGGTCCTCGAACCTCTCCTTCACCTCGAGCATGCCCTGCAGCGCGCAGGTGCGTTCCCACAGTCGCTTGCGGCTCGCCGCCTTCTCCACGATGAGCGCGACGCGCTCCCGGCTGTCGAAGGGCTTGGTCAGGTAGTCGTAGGCCCCGGCCTTCATGGCGGCGACGGCCGCGTCGACCGTGGCGCCGCCCGTCATCAGGATGACCTCCACGCCCGGGCGCTCGGCCTTGATCGTCCGGAGCAGGTCCATGCCCGAGAGGTTGGGCATCTGGATGTCCGAGACGATGACGTCCACGTCGGGCTCGCGGGCCGCGACGAGCCCCTCGACGGGGTCGGCGACCGGCACCACGTCGCAGCCCGCCTGGGTGAGGATCCGGGCGACGCTCCTGAGGAACGCGAGGTCGTCCTCGATCACCAGGACGCGAATCTTCCGCTCGGAACGGTCGTCGGCGTCGGCCACGGGTCATCCCACCGATCGGCCGCCGCGGGCAGGTCGCAGGCGTGGCGCGCGGGACGGCCCGCGCGGGCGGCTGGCACATGAAAGGCGCTCTCGCGGTGAGACTGTCAAGGTGGCAGGGCGACGCGGGCCCGGGCCGCCGCCGCGCGCCCGGCCCGGTCCGTCAGCGGGGAAGGGGCGCCGAGGTCGGGGCCCGCACCTGACGCAGGAGCCGCGGCACGGCCTCGAGCGCCCGCTCCACGTCGGCCGCCTCGCTGCACCAGCCGAGGGAGAAGCGCAGGGTGGCGCGCGCCTCGGCGGGGGAGAGCCCCATCGCCGAGAGGACGTGCGAAGGCCGGGTGGATCCCGAGGTGCAGGCGGCGCCGGCCGAGGCGCAGATCCCCTCGAGGTCGAGCGCGATGAGCAGCGCGTCGCCGTCGGCGTCCGGAAAACGGAGGCTGGCGATCCCGGGAAGGCGCGGGGCGCCGGCGCCGTTCAGGCGCAGCCCCGGCACCGCCTCCGCCAGGCCGGACTCGAGGCGCTGGCGCAGCGCCGCCGTCCGGGCCGTCTCCTCCTCGCGGCGGGCCACCGCCACCTCGAGGGCCGCGGCCAGGCCGGCGATCCCCGGCAGGTTCTCGGTGCCGGCGCGCCGGCCCCGCTCCTGGTGGCCGCCGGCCACCGGGGCCAGCGCCACGCCCGGCCGGATCCAGAGGGCCCCGGCGCCGCGCGGGCCGCCGAACTTCTGCCCGGTGACGAGCACCAGGTCGGCACCCAGCGCACCTGGGTCGACCGGGATCTTCCCCGCCGCCTGCACCGCGTCGCAGAGCAGGAGCGCGCCGCGCCGGCGCGCCAGCGCCGCGACCTCGGGGACCGGGAGGAGGACGCCGGTCTCGTTGTTCGCCAGCATGGCGCAGACGAGCGCGGTGCGCTCGCCCACCGCCCGGTCCAGGGCCGCGAGGTCGGGAAGGCCGCGGCCGTCGACCGGGACCTCGACGACCGGGACGCCTCCGGCGGCGAGGGTGCGGGCGAGGTCGCGGACGCAGGGGTGCTCCACCGCGGTGTGGACGACCTCGCGCCGGCCGGCGGGGGCCGCGCCCAGGGCGCCGCGGATGGCGAGCGCGGCCCCCTCGGTCGCGCCCGAGGTGAAGACCACCTCGGCGGGCCGCGCGCCCAGGGCGCGGGCCACGCGCTGCCGCGAGACGTCGAGGAGCTCGCGGGCGGCGCGCCCGGCGGCGTGGACCGAGGACGGGTTCCCGGAGACCAGGAGCGCCTCGCGGACCGCGGCCAGGGCCTCGGGCCGCATGGGGGTGACGGCGGCGTGGTCGAGGTAGGTCACGGCCCGCGCCCTCACACGAGCCGGTGCGGGCGGCGGGCCCGGACGCCGAACCCGACGAGGAAGCGCTGCACGAGCTCCTCGAGGAGCCTGAGCCGCGCCGCCGGCGACAGGCCGGCGAGGGGGATGCGGGCGCCCGCCATCGAGCCGTGGCCGCCGGCGCTGCCGCCCTTCTCCTCGATGACCTCGCGGATGAGCCGGCCGGCGTTCATGCGCCGGTCGCCGACCCGCAGGCTGAAGTAGAGCTGCTCCTCGTAGGTGCCGAAGGCGAGCGACCACTTCACCTCGTCGAGCGCCAGGAAGCGCTCGGCGACCTCGGCGACGACGTCGGGCGCGTAGACCTCCCCGAGGTCGCAGACCACCGCCGGCCCGTACACCTGGGCGCGCTCGATGGCGGAGTGGAGGAGGCGGAAGTGGTCCGCCGGGAGCCGCGGGTTCTCGATCTGGACCAGCGCTTCCTTGTCCGCCATGGGGAAGAGCCAGAGGTAGGTCTCGACGTCGTGGGGCGTGGTCTCCCGCCCCAGGTCGCGGGTGTCGGCCTTGATGCCGTAGTAGAGGGCGGTGGCGACCGGCGCCGGGAGGGCGAGCCCGCTCTCGCGGAAGTACCCGGCGAGGAGCGTGGAGGTGGAGCCCATCTCGCCGCCCACGTCGGCGACGGGAACCGCCCGCGAGCCGGGCCGCTCCGGGTGGTGGTCGATGACGACGTCGGGGACGACCCGCGCCGGGAGCGAGTGGTTCCCCTGGTCGGGCTGGGTGTCCACCATGCAGACCAGGTCGTGCTCGTCGAAGACCACCCGCGACACCGGCAGGACCTGAAGCCGGAGGACGCGGATGAGGGCGCGGTTCTCGGCCCGGCCCACGATGCCGCCGTAGGCCACGGTGGAGTGCACGCCGGCGAGGTGCTCGAGGAGGTAGGCGAGCGCCACCGCCGATGCGAGCGCGTCCGGGTCCGGGTTGTCGTGGGTCAGCACCAGCGCCCGGCGGTGCCCGCGGGCGTGCGCCAGCAGGCGGGCCAGGCGCCGGGACATCGGCGGCTTGCCGTTGCGGGGGGCGGCGCGCGGCCGGTCCCCGGGAGGCGGCGCGGTGACGCGGAGCGCGGACTTCATGCGCGGAGGGCGCGGAGCACGCCGAGGTTCTCGCGGAAGCGGAGGTCGGTCTCGAGGAAGGCCGGGTGGCCGGCGAAGCGCGGGTCGTTGACGAGCCGCCGGAAGGGGGCGACGCCCATCGCCCCCCGCCCGATGTGCTCGTGCCGGTCCACCCGGCAGCCGAGGGGCTTCTTGGAGTCGTTGAGGTGGAAGGCCTCGAGGTGCCCCAGCCCCACCGTCCGGTCGAGGTCCCGGAAGGTGCGGTCGTAACCCTCGTCGCTGGCGAGGTCGTAGCCGGCGGCGAAGACGTGGCAGGTGTCGAGGCACACGCCCACCCGGCGGCGCAGGCTCGCGGGCACGGCCGCGCGGATGGCCGCCACCTGCTCGAAGCGCCAGCCGAGCGACGCGCCCTGGCCCGCGGTGGTCTCGACGAGGAGCCGGGAACCGGGGGCCGCCTCCAGGGCCTGCGCCATCCCGGCGGCCGCGAGCTTCACGCCCTCGGCCTCGTCCTCGCACGATCCGGGGTGGAAGATGAGCCAGCGGATCCCGAGCGCGGCGCAGCGCCGGAGCTCGTCGGCGAGGGACGCCCAGCTCTTGCGCCGGACGACCCGGTCCCGGGCCGCGACGTTGATGAGGTAGGACGAGTGGGCCGCCACCGGCTTGCGGGTGCGCCGCGCCTCGGCGCGGAACCTCGCCACCTCCGCCGCCTCGAGCGGCTTCGCCGCCCAGCCCCGGGCGCTCCTCGTGAAGATCTGGACGCAGTCGGCGCCGTCCTCGTCGGCGCGGGCGAAGGCCGTGGACACACCTCCGGCGATGCCTTCATGGGCCCCGAGGAGCATGGGGGGGGAGCTATACACCACGGGCCCCGGGCCCGCTACCTACCACCTTCGGGTCAACCCCTCAGCGCGCCGTCTTCTTGCGCCGGGCGGCCATCGCCTGGCGGACGTACTTCTCCGCGTTCGCGAGGCCGTTCTCCATGGCGTCGAGCATGAGCTCGCGCAGCGCGGTCTCCGGCGCCCTCAGGGACTCGTAGTAGCGCTGCCGATCGGTGGCGTGGATGACGCAGGGAAGGAAGCGGTGGTGGAGGAGCACGAGGTTCGCCAGCAGCCTCGCCACCTTCCCCGAGTTCTCCGTGAACGGGTAGACCTGCATGAAGGCGTGCGAGACGCGCGAGGCCTTCTGGAGCGGGTGGAGGCCGCGGAACTCGGCCGACTCGCAGGAGTCGACCAGCTTTCCCAGGAGGTATGGGATCTTGGCAGGCGGCGCGATCTCGTGGAAGTAGGCCCGGTGCAGCGGCATCTCGCGGCGGTACTCGGCGACGCCTCGACCCTCGATGCCGTCACCGAGGGTCTCGTAGATGCGCTTGATGAGGGTCAGGTTCAGCCGGAGCCTCTTCGCCTGGGCCTCGGCCTTGACGATGTCGAAGGCCGCGCGATGGTTGCGGAGCTCCCGGTGCACCGCCAGCGCGGTGGCGTCGGCGAGCGGCTGGTTCAGGAGCACCATCGCGAGCTCCTGGCCGCTCACCACGACGCCCTCGAGCCCGCTCTCGTGGTGCAGCCAGGACAGCTCGTAGCGCAGCTCGAAATCCTTCGCGATGGCGGGCAGGTCGGCGAGGAGCTCTCGCAGGTCCTCGGTGCGGTCGTCGATGTCGATGTAGCGGCTTCGCATCCCGTTCCTCAGAGCCGATGGATTCTTCCTCGCGGCGCCGCCGTCATCGCACGCTATCGCGTAAGCTACTGTAGTTCCAGAGTAATTCTACTCGACCCGCGAGAACTGCGCACTCTATTCGAAATCTCCGCGAAAGGTCAAGGCTTTTGCGGATTCGCAAGGGATAACACCGCGGCCGCGGCCGCGCTTCCCTGACGGCACCTCTGCACCTTCCGTCGATGAGACGAGCCCGCGTCGGGCCCGAGCCGGGCGCCACGCCTCTTCAATAGCCGGTGAGCCACTCCCGGTAGCGCGGCTCCTCGCCGCGCACCGCGCGGAGGTAGGTGTCCTGGATGCGCCTGGTCACCGGGCCCGGCGCGCCCGACCCGATGCGCCGGTTGTCCACCTCGCGCACCGGCGTCACCTCGGCGGCGGTCCCCGTGAGGAAGACCTCGTCGGCGCAGTAGAGCGTGTCGCGGGTGAACTTCTGCTCCTGCACCGCGACGCCCTGGTCCCGGGCGATGCGCAGCACCGAGTCGCGGGTGATGCCCCCGAGCACCGAGGAGGAGAGCGGCGGCGTGGTGAGGACGCCGCCCTTGACCACGAACACGTTCTCGCCGGCACCCTCCGCGACGTAACCCTCGGTGTCGAGGAGGAGGGCCTCGTCGTAGCCGCTCATGGCCGCCTCGCGGGTGGCGAGGAAGCTGTTCACGTACTGGCCGGTGATCTTGGCCTTCACCATCTGGACGTTGACGTGCATCCGGGTGAACGAGGCGATCTTCGCCCGGATGCCCTTCTTCATCCCGTCCTCGCCGAGGTAGGCGCCCCAGGGCCAGGCCGCCACCGCCACCTGCACCGGGTTCTGGGCGCCGACGCCCATGGAGCCGTAGCCGCAGAAGGCGATGGGCCGCAGGTACCCGTCCGGCATGCGGTTGGCGCGCAGCACCTCGAGGCAGGCCTCGTGGAGCCGCTCGACCGGGAAGGGGATCTCGATGAGCACGATGTGGGCGGACTCGTAGAGGCGGAGGAGGTGCTCCCGGAGGCGGAAGACCGCGGAACCCGCCGGCGTCCGGTAGGCGCGGATGCCCTCGAACACGCCGATCCCGTAGTGGAGGGCGTGGGTGAGGACGTGCACCTTGGCCTCGTCCCAGGGGACGAGCTTTCCATCGAGCCAGATCTTCTCGACCTTCTGCATGGCGTTCACCCGGCTGGAAGATGCCCCATCCGCGGCGGCGATTCAATCAGGCGCCCACGGGCGGGAAGGGCCGAACCATCCGGGCCACGAAGGGCATGTCGGGGAGGAGCTCCTCCTTCCCCCACTGCACGGCGCGCTGCAGCCGGGCCAGGCCGGGGACCACCTCGACCGGCGAGAGCACCTGCTGGAAGGCCTTCTGGTGGTGCATGAAGGGGCGGTTGCGGGCCACGTTCTGGGAGACGAGGCGGCTCACCGTGAACCAGAGCGGCTGGCTGAGCTTGGGCCCGAAGCCGTCCCAGGCGAGGACGAAGGCGTTCCGCGTCCCGAGGCGCCCGTCCTGTACCGCCTTCCAGGCGGCTCGCGCCGGCACGTTGTCGGCGATGCCGCCATCCATGAGCCGGTAGAGGTCGTGGCGCCGGAAGAGCTCGCCGAGGAGGAGGTGCATCCGCGGGTCGTCGCGGACCACGTCGTAGTGGATGACGCCCGGGAGCGAGGCGCTGAAGCCGACCGCGTCGAGGGCGTCGAACTGGAGCGTCTCCTCGTCGGCGCCGAGGTAGATCCGGGCGAAGCGGTCCCGCTGCTGGAGGAGCTCGGCGAGCGAGCCGACGATGTTGCGGGCCAGCCGCTTCATCACGTGGGGGCGCGGCTCGCGGCTCGACAGGTCGAGCAGGTGCTCGTAGTAGCTCGGGTCGTGCGGCAGCGCACCGGCGCGGATGCCGGTGACCGCGACCACCAGCGGGATGGCGAGCTCGCCCAGCGTCGGGAAGCGGCCGTCGGCGGCCAGGTAGGGGCCGAGGCCGGCGCGCAGGTAGAGCCGGACGGCTCCGGGCAGCGCGTAGCGGGACTCGAGCTCCAGGAAGCGGAAGAGGCTGCGGATCGAGATCCCCTGCACCACCTGCCCGACCTCGTCGGCGTCGAAGGAGCGGCGCCGGGCGCGGAAGAGGAGCAGGATGGCGCCCATGGAGGCGCCGGCGAGGAGGCGGGGAACGAGCCGGTACTGCTCCAGGAGGGCGAAGCCGCCGAGGAAGACGTAGGAGACGCCGCCGCCGCCCCCGCAGACCAGCACCAGCGCCTTCTCGCAGACCTCGCGGTCGAGCGCCGCGGGCCCGAGCCTCCCGCCGCCGGCCTCGAGGGCGCAGCGGCGCCAGAGGCGCGTCCGCTCGGCGATCCGGGGCGCGAGGCGCGCCACCCCGTGCCGGTCGACGCCTCCGGTCCGCAGGAGGAGCGGCTCGATCAGCGGCTCCAGCTCGGCGCGCCACGGCTCCAGCGCCGGCTCGAGGTCCACGTCCTCCCCCGGCGCGACGCGGACGCGGCCGAGGCGCGCCAGGTTGAGGCCGTAACGGAGCGCGTGCTCGTCCGGCTCCGGGAGCCAGCGCGGAAGGGCGACGACGCTGCGAACCAGGGCCGCCTCCGCCTCCTCGAAGGGGCGGGCGCGAGCGCGGAGAGCGTCGAGGTCGAGGGGGACCACGCGGGACGCGGCATTCTAGCGGCCACGGCGCCGCGCGTCATGGTGGTGGATCAGGCGGCCTGCGCCAGGACGCGGACGGGCAGGACCATCGCGTTCAGGCCCGCGAACTGGAGCCGCCGCTGGATCTGGTAGGCGGTCTCGTTGTGGAGGAAGCGCTGGTACCAGCGCTCCTGCTCGAAGACCAGCTTGCCGGCGAAGAAGAGCGAGCGCGGGAACTCCCGCGCCACCGAGAGACACAGCTTCTCGGCCTCGGCGACCGCCTCGGTGCCCACCGCCATCCGGAAGTCGGCGGCCAGGCCCAGACGGCGGGCCAGCTCGACGTAGCGACGCAGGCTCTCCTCGGTCCTCCGCGCCACATCCTCGACCTCCTCCACGCCCTTCATCGCCGCGGAGTCGATGACCCCCACCGAGAGGAAGACGAAGTTCCGGTGGTGGCCCGGAAAGAGGCGCTGCACCGTGAGCAGGGCGTGGATGCCGAGTCCGCCGTACCCGCCCACGAGGAGCGCCGCGGTGGCCGCCTTCGGGTCGAGGGCCTTCCGCTCCACCGGTGCGGCGGCGGGGAGCGCGCTCATCACCTCGTTGAGGCGGTGGAGGCTCTCCTGCACCGCCCGGTAGTGCGCCCGGATGGCGAGGCACAGCGCCACCACCAGGCCGGTGACCACCAGGGTGACCCAGCCGCCCTCGCCGAACTTCTCGTAGATGGCGCCGAGGAGGATGGCGGCGCAGAGCGCCAGGGCGACGCCGTGGACGGCGAAGCCGCGCCGGCGGCCCGGCTGGCCGGCCGCCTGCCACCAGTGGCGCATCATCGCCCACTGGGAGAGCGAGAAGGTGACGAAGACGTTGATGGAGTACATCGTCACCAGCGTGGTGATGTCGCCGCGGGTGTAGAGCAGCGTCGCCATCGCCGCCCCGCCCATGAGCAGCACGCCGTTCTGCATGCTGAGCCGGTCGGAGAGCTGGGCGAAGCGGTGCGGGAGCCAGGAGTCGATGGCCATGTTCGCCATGACCCGCGGCCCGTCGATGAAGCCAGCCTGGGCGGCGACGACCAGCAGCGCCGCCTCGGCGCCGAGCGCCAGCACCACGAAGGCGGCGCCCGCCGGGATGCCGAAGGGACGCCAGCCCCCGGCGAAGGCCGAGAGCGTCACGGCGTTGAGCGTCCGGCCCTCGACGGGCGTCACCCGGAAGAGCATGTAGAGGAGGAGGATCCCGCCGGCGGTGAGCGCCAGGGAGACGGACATGTAGACCATCGTCCGCCGCGCCGTCTGCACCTTGGGCTCGCGCATGATCTGGAGCCCGTTCGACACCGCCTCGATGCCGGTGTAGGTGCCGGCGCCCATGGTGTAGGCGCGCAGGAAGACGGCGAACAGCCCCGCCGCGCCCAGGGTGGCGAGGCCGGAGGAGAAGCCGCTGCGCACCTCGCCGGCGACGCGCGGCAGCTCGCCGAGGTGGGAGCCGATCCCGCCCAGGACGAAGACCGCGTGGGTGCCGAGGAACGCGATGAAGATGGGGGCCAGCACCGTCACCGACTCCTTCACGCCGCGCAGGTTCAGGACCACGAGCGAGCCGATGGCGAGTGCCTCCACCGCGAGCTTCCAGGGGTGCCAGGGGGGCGGCAGGACGCTGAACAGCTGGTCGGCCGCGGCAGCGATGGACGTCGAGATGGTGAGCATGTAGTCGACGAGCAGCGCCGACCCGGATACCACGCCCCAGCGCGGCCCGAGGAGTCGGGTCGCGACCACGTAACCCCCGCCGCCGAACGGGAAGCGCCGGATGATCTGGGAGTAGGCGATGGAGATCACGAAGACCGTGAAGGTCGAGGCCAGCGCCAGCGCCGGGGCCAGGTACGGGTGCGACCCGAGCGCCCGGAAGGACTCGTCGGGTCCGTAGGCCGAGGACGAGAGGCCGTCGGCGCCCAGCCCCACCCAGGCGAGGAAGGCGATGAGCGAGATGCGGTGGAAGGTGTTCGGGTCGCGGAGATCGCGCGGCGCGCCGAAGAGGATCCGCCGCAGGCCGCGCCTCTCCCGGGGCGCCGCTTGCTCGGGCTCCGGGCCGGCGGCGGGGGCCTCCCCCTGGCCAGGTACCATCCTGGGACCTCCTTCGGGCGCGCGAGCATAGCGAAAACCGGACCCCCTCGCCGCCCTCGACGCCAGGTGGCCGTTCCGCCTAGGCTCTCCGCCTTTCCCGACCCCGATGTCCTCGACCTCGCCCCAGCCGGAGCCTGCTCTCGAGGCCCGGGGTGCCTCCGCGGGGGCGGCGACCCCGAACGGAGCGCGCCCCGGCCACCCGGCGCCCGGCGGGCGAACGCTCGCCGCCCTGGCGCTGGGCGCCCTCGGCGTCGTCTACGGCGACATCGGGACGAGCCCGCTCTACGCGCTGAAGGAGTGCTTCGGCGGCCCCAACGGCGTGCCGCCGACGCCCGAGAACGTGAAGGGCGTCCTCTCGCTCGTCTTCTGGTCGATGACCTTCGTCGTCACCTTCAAGTACCTCGCCTTCGTCATGCGGGCCGACAACCGCGGGGAGGGCGGCATCCTGGCGCTCGTGGCGCTGGTGAGCCAGCACGAGTCCAGCCGCCGCGGGCGCCGCACCCTGCTGGTCCTGGGCCTGTTCGGCGCGGCGCTGCTCTACGGCGACGGCGTCATCACCCCGGCCATCAGCGTCCTCGGCGCGGTGGAGGGGCTCGCGGTCGCCGCCCCGGCCTTCTCCCACCTCGTCGTGCCTCTCTCGGTGGCCATCCACGGCCTCCACCAGGTGGTGGGGCACTACGGCTTCATGGAGACGCCGAACGTGCCGGCGCTGCTGGCCTCGCTCCCCGCCGGCGCCATCCCCGGACCCCGGCTGGAGAAGGCGGAGATGCAGACCACCTACTACCTGGGGCGCGAGACGCTCCTGCCCGACGGCCCCTCGCGGATGGCCCGCTGGAGGAAGCAGCTCTTCATCGTCATGGCGCGAAACGCCAGGACCGCCAGCGCCTTCTTCGGGCTGCCGCCGAACCGGGTCGTCGAGCTGGGAGCGCAGGTGCAGCTCTAGAGGCCCGGTCCCGACTCCCGGTCGCCTCGGGCGCTCACCACCTCGTCGAAGGCCGCGCGCACCTGCCCGGTGATGCGCCCGTAGTCGGCGAGGAGCCGCGCCCCGGGGTCCTCGCCGTAGTAGCCGAGCCGCCGCGCCAGCTGGGCCAGGGCGCGCCCGGGAGGCGGGAGGTGGTCGACGCTGTAGTCGTGCACGATGCGGAGCCGCGTCTCCAGGCGCCGGAGGAAGTCGTAGCCGCGCGAGAGCGCGCGGGCCGCCCGGTCCGACGCCAGCCCGGCCTCGCGGGCCCGGGCCAGGGCCGCCGGCGTGTTGGGCGTGCGCAGGGCGGGGCAGCCGTGCCCGTGGGCGAGCTGGAGGAACTGCACCGCGAACTCCACGTCGACGAGCCCGCCGCGCCCGGCCTTGGGGTTCAGCCCCTTGTGCGCCTCGCGGCCCACCTCGACCTCGATGCGCTCCCGCATCCGCCGGACCTCCGCCGCCATGGCGGCGCGGTCGGCCGGCGGCGACCAGAGCACGCGGTCGAGCACCCCCGCGCTCAGCTCCTCGAAGAGCGTCCGGTCGCCGGCGACGCATCGGGCGCGCAGGAGGGCCTGTCGCTCCCAGAGCTGGCTCCGGACCTGCGGCGAGCCCTCGCCGCCGAGGTGGTAGCGGGTGAATCCCTCGGTCGACGAGACCAGCGCCCCCCGGTTGCCGCTGGGGCGCAGGCGGGTGTCGGTCTTGTAGAGGAAGCCCTCGCGGAGCGGCATCTGGAGGAAGGCCAGGAAGCGCTGCGCCAGGCGCGCGTACTCGGCGTTGGGCCCGCCGCGGTAGAGGAAGACGAGGTCGAGGTCCGAGTGGTAGCCGAGCTCCCGCCCGCCGAGCTTTCCCATGGCCACGACGCAGAGCCGCGAGGGCGGGGCGCGCCCCCTGGCCGCCGCCTCCTCCTCCGCCAGGGCCAGGGCCCGGCCCAGCAAGGCCTCGGCGAGGTCGGTGAGCTGGGCGGCCACGTCGCCCAGCGGCAGCGCCCCGGCGATGTCGTGCACCGCGATGCGCAGGACCTCCTCGTCCTTGTAGCGCCGGAGCTCGGCCAGCCGGCGCTCCAGCGCCTCGTCGGGGTGAAGGTCGGCCGGGACGAGCGCGAGCCGCTCGTCGAGCTCCCGGCCGAGGCGGGCGGCGTCCTTCCCCGAGACCGCCTGGTCCTCGCGCAGCAGCGCGTCGAGGAGCTCCGGGTGGCGCAGGAAGCGCTTGGAGAGGAAGTCGCTGGTCCCGAAGAGCGAGAGGAGGAGCCGGGCCACGCGCCGGTGCTCGCCGAGGAGGCGGAAGTAGGGCTCGGGGTTCGGGAGGGCCGCGGCGAAGTCGGCCAGGTGGGTGAGGGCCTGGTCCGGGTCGGGCGTGGCCAGGACCTCGGCGAGGAGCGCCACCGCCGCGGCGGGATCGCCGGTGGGCGCGAACGGGGTGCGCCGGCGCGCCAGGGCGTCCACCGCCGCCAGCACCCGGTCGGCGTCGCCGAAGCCGCGGGAGATGGCGATGGCGCCGCGCCGCTCCGGGTCCTCCACCTGGGCGTCGGCGAGCAGGGCCAGCTCCGGGTCGAGCGCCCACTCGCCGGTGCCCGTGCCCAGCAGGCCGCCGAAGAGGGCGGCCACCCGGTCGCGGTGGCCCTGCAGCGCCGCCTCGAAGCGGGCCTCCTCGGCGAATCCCATGGCGCGCGCCAGCGCCAGGCGCTGGCCCGCCGGGGCCATCCGCTGCGTCTGCCGGGCGTCGACCATCTGCAGGCGGTGCTCGGCGCGGCGCAGGAAGAGGTAGGCGTCGGCGAGGCTGTCGCGGTCGCGGGCCGGGACGATGCCGGCGTACAGGAGCCGGTCCAGGGCCGGGAGCACCGCCCGCTCGCGGAGCTCCGGGGAACGTCCCCCGTGGAGGAGCTGGAGCGCCGAGACGAAGAACTCGGCCTCGCGGATGCCTCCGCGCCCGAGCTTGAGGTCGTCGCGCCCCTCCGCCCCGGCGCGGGCGTCGATGCGCGCCTTCATCGCCTGGATCTCGCCGAGCACCTCGGTGTCGAGCGAGCGGCGCCAGACGAAGGGCTCGAGGAGGCGGAGGAGCTCCTCCCCCGCCGCCAGGTCTCCGGCGGCGGGCCGCGCCTTCACCAGCGCGTTTCTCTCCCAGCTCCGCCCATGGGACTGGTAGTAGAGCTCGGCGGCCCGGACGCTGTTCACGATCGGGCCGTTGCGGCCGTCGGGGCGCAGGTTCAGGTCGACGCGGAAGACGAACCCGTCCTCGGTGGCCTTGGCCAGGGACTCGGTGACGAGCTCGGCGAGCCGGGCGAAGTAGGCGAAGTGCGTGAGCCGCGAGGGGCCCTCGGTCTCGCCGTCGGCGAGGTAGACGTAGACCAGGTCCACGTCCGAGGAGAAGTTCAGCTCGGCGGCGCCGAGCTTCCCCATGGCCAGGGCGCAGAAGCCGGCGCCGGGCTCGCGGCCGCCGAGGCCGGCGGGTGGGCCGTGGCGGGCGCGGAGCCGCCGGTCGTGGAAGCGGATGGCGACGTCGAGGCAGGCGCAGGCCAGGGCGGAGAGCTCCCCCGCGACCTCGGCCATGCGGGCGCGGCGCAGGTCGCGCAGCGCGATGCGCAGCACCTCGCGGTCGCGGAAGCGGCGCAGCAGCCGGTGCAGGCCGGCGGCGTCGTCGGGGCCGAGGCCGCCTGCGAGCCGGGAGAGGCTCCTGCGCAGCTCGGGCTCGGTGCGGGGCCGGAGGAGGTGGGGCGAGCGGGCGGTCCGGCGCAGGAGCGCGGGCCGCCGGACCAGGAGCCCGGCCAGGTGGCGCGAGGCCCCGCAGAGGAGGGCCAGGGCCTCGAGGAGGTCCCGCTCCGCCGGGAGGCCCCCCGCGGCGTCGGCGAAGCGCTCCACCCCGGCGAGGGCCTGGTCCGGGTCCGGGGTGCGCCGGCAGACGGCCCGGACCTCCTCGGCGCGCTCCGGGAAGCGCCGGGCCAGGCGGCGGAGCCGCTCCACGGCGTCGGGCGCGCGGAGCTCCTCCGGAGCGAGCCCGGGGATGGCGTGAGCCGCGGTCATTCCTCGGCGGGCGGCTCGCCGCCGCGCCCGGCCCGCGACAGGCCGTGCTGCTTGATCTTCTTGTGCAGGTTCGTCCGCTCGACCCCCAGGGCCTGGGCCGCCTGGGTGATGTTCCAGTCGTGCTCCTCGAGCTTCTTCAGGATGTAGTCGCGCTCCACCAGGTCGCGGAGCTCGCGGAGCGGGACCTCGCCGTAGCGGCCCAGGTCCCCGGGGGCGGCGCCTCCGCCCGCCGCGGCGGGGCGCGGCCGGAGGTCGTCGGGCACGTCCCCGGGCCCGATGCGGTCGCCGCCCATGATGGCGATGCGCTCGCAGACGTTCCGCAGCTCGCGGACGTTGCCGGGCCAGCGGTACTGGCGGAGCCGCCCGTAGACCTCGGCGTCCACCGGCTTGGGCCGGAGGCCGTTCTCGCGGCAGGCGAGGAGCAGGAAGCGCTCGGCCAGGAGCGGGACGTCCTCGAGCCGCTCGCGGAGCGGCGGGGCGCGGACCGGCACCACGTGGAGCCGGAAGAAGAGGTCCTCGCGGAAGGCCCCCTCCCGCACCTCGGCCTCGAGGTCCTTGTTGGTGGCGGCCACGACGCGGACGTCGACGGCGATGGCCCGCTCGCTGCCGACGCGCGTGATCTCGCCGGTCTGGAGGGCGCGGAGCACCTTGGCCTGCGCCGAGGCGCTCATGTCGCCGATCTCGTCGAGGAAGAGGGTGCCCCCGTGGGCCACCTCGAACTGCCCGCGGCGCCGCGCCGCCGCGCCCGAGAAGCTGCCCTTCTCGTGGCCGAAGAGCTCGCTCTCGATGAGCTCGGAGGGGATGGCGGCGCAGTTCACCTTGACGAAGGGGCCCTGCGAGCGCCGCGACTGCCGGTGGATCTCCTGGGCGATGAGCTCCTTGCCGGTGCCCGACTCGCCGGTGATGAGCACCCGCCCGTTGGTGGGCGCGACCTTGGCGATCTCCTCGCGGAGCCGCGCCATCGCCGGGCTGTCGCCCAGCATCTCGTCGTCGAAACGGCGCTCCCGCGCCGAGAGCGCCTGCACCCTCTCGGCCAGGGTGCGGCGCGACAGCGCGTTCCGCACGCTGACCACCACCCGGTCGCGGTCCACCGGCTTCGAGAAGAAGTCGACCGCCCCGCGCCGCATCGCCTCGACGACGTCGGGCGTCTCGGCGTGGCCGGAGATGACGATGACCGGGAGGTCGCGCCACAGCTCCCGCGCCTTCTGGAGGAGGGCGAGCCCGTCCATCCCCGGGAGCCGGACGTCGACCAGGGCCAGGTCCAGCGGCTCGGCCTCGAGGAGCGCCAGCGCCTCCTCGGCGGTCTCGGCCTCGCGGACCTCGTACCCCTCGGGCTCGAGGACCATCCGCAAGGTGCGGCGGATGTTCCGCTCGTCGTCGACGATGAGCAGCGTGGGCTTGCCGGCGTCCATGCGCGCTTCAATCATACCGCCGCCCGCGCCGCGCCGGGCCGCGGGGCGGGGACGCCGGCCGGCCGGCGATCAGAAGCTCTTCGTCTCGCCCACCTGGAAGGTGACCACCCGGGCCTTGATGCCCTTGGACTTCAGGGCCTTCTCGAGGTCGGCGGGCGTGCCCTTGAGGAGCGGGAAGGTGCCGTAGTGCATGGGCACCACCGCCCGGGCGCGCGTCAGCCCCACCGCGGTGGCGGCGCCCGCCGGGTCCATCGTGAAGTGGCCTCCGATGCAGGCGAGCATGAGGTCGACCTTGTGGCGGTCGCCGACGAGGCGCATGTCGCTCGTCACGTCGGTGTCGCCGGTGTGGTACAGCGTCGGCCCGCTCTTGATGTGGACGACGAAGCCGGTGGGGCTGCCCGCCGCCAGGAGCGAGCCGTCCTCCTTCGAGACCACCGAGCCGTGCGAGGCCGGGACGATGGTCACCGAGACCTCGTCGCCGAGGGGGATCGTGCCGCCGATGTTCCCGGCGGTCGCCGCGGTGGCCTGGTCCTTGGGGTAGCCGGCGGCGACGAGCGCGCGGGAGAGGTCGAAGGCGCCGACGAGCTTGGCCCCGGTCCGGGTGCCCAGGGCCACGGCGTCGCCCACGTGGTCGGAGTGGCCGTGGGTCACGAGCACGTAGTCCACCTTGGCGAGCTTGGCGGCCGCCTCCTTGTCCTTGGCCGAGGGGTTCGAGAGCCACGGGTCGATGGCCAGGACCGTGCCCCTGGGCGTCGTCACCACGAAGGCGGAGTGGCCGTACCAGGTGATCTCGGTCTTGCCCTGGGCGCCGGCGGCGAGCGGGAGGGCGGTGGAGAGGGCGAGCAGCGCGAGACGCTTCATCGAGGACCTCCGGGTTGGTCCCGGGGCCTTAACCGGCCCGGGGGCCGCACGCTCGTCACCCTGGCGGGGGGGTGGTGACTGACAGTCGATGGCCGCGGTCGGGACTCGGGGCCGATCAGCTTCGGGCGAGGGGCAGCGCCACCGTGAACCGCGCTCCGCCTCCCGGACGGTCCGCGGCCGCGACGTCGCCCCCGTGCTGGAGGACGATCTTCCGGACCACCGCCAGGCCCAGGCCGGTGCCCTCCGGCTTGGTCGTGAAGTACGGGTCGAAGAGTCGCTCTCGCCCGGCGGCCGGAAGCCCCGGGCCCCGGTCCTCGACGACGAGCAGGGCCTGGTTCCCCCGCCGCGACAGCTCGAGGCGCACCCGGGCCCGCTCCGGCCGCGCCGCCTCCACGGCGTTGCGGCAGAGGTTCGCGAGGACGCGGCGCATGAGCGCGCGGTCGAGCGACACCGGCAGGGGGCCGCCGGGCGCGGCGACCTCGAGGTCGGCGCCCTCGAGCGGACTGGTGCGGCGGAAGTCCTCGACGAACTCGGCGAGGTCCGCGGGCTCGGCCCGCACCTCCGGGAGCCGGGCGAAGCCCGAGAACTCGTCCACCAGGCGCTGCAGCGTGCCGATCTCCTCGCGGACGATCTCCCCCGCCTCGGCGAGCAGGCGCGCGAAGTCCGGGTCGCGGGCCGGGAGCGCCGCGCCCCGCGCCTCGAGCTGCTGGAAGGCGAGCTGGATGGGGGTGAGGGGGTTCTTGATCTCGTGGGCCAGGCGCCGCGCCACCTCGCGCCAGGCGGCGACGCGCTCCGCCGCCGCGGCGCGCTCGCGGCTGGCCGCCAGGTCGGCGGTCATGGCGTTGAAGGCCGCCACCAGCTCGCGCACCTCTCC